>NZ_JAPJQF010000017.1:0-50745 GCF_030825285.1 Anaerotruncus massiliensis (ex Togo et al. 2026) | reverse complement strand
TGGCAAGGTACTCCCGGAGATTCCTAAGAACCCGGCGGAGGGTTCTTAGGCGGACTTTTGGTTCCTTTTCGTCCGTCCGAAAAGGAACCCGTGGCGCGCGGCGGAACGCGCAAGTCATTCTTGCCGCTTGGAAAGCGGCAATTCCCGTCTACGCCCCGCCGGGCGCAGCGCGGCACATCTGAAGCGCCCCAGAGGGGCGCGTAAAAGGCTCACCGGGCGCAGCGCGGCAAATCCAAAACTGCCGCCGGGCGCAGCGCGGCAAAAAAATCAAAGCTCCTCCCAGCCGAGCGTACGCAGGAACCACTTGTCCTTTTCGTTCAGCTGTGCGTTTTTCAAAAGCTCGGGGCGCTTTTCATAGGTGTTCTTGAGGGACATTTCACGCCGCCACCGGGCGATGGCGGCGTGGTTGCCGTTCGTGACGATCTCTGGCACGGCGACGCCGTGCCAGACGGCGGGCTTGGTGTATTGCGGGTATTCGAGCAGGCCGTTCCAGTGGCTCTCCTCGGTGAAGCAGCTCTCATCGGCGAGCACGCCGGGGCAGAGCCGCGCCACGCAGTCGATCAGTACGAGCGCGCCGAGCTCCCCGCCGGTGAGCACATAGTCCCCGATGGAGATCTCCTCGTCGACGATCTCGTCGAGCACCCGCTGGTCGACCCCCTCGTAGTGGCCGCAGAGCACAAAGAGGTGCTCCGCCTGGGAGAGCTCCTTCGCCCGCTGCTGGGTGAGGGTCTTTCCCTGCGGCGACAGGTAGATCACATGCGGCCGGGAGGCGCGCTCGGCGCAAACCGCCTCCCAGGTGCGGTAGATCGGGTCGGCCTGGAGCAGCATCCCCTTGCCGGGGCCGTAGGGGGTGTCGTCGACGTTGCGGTGCTTGTCGACCGTGTAGTCGCGGATCTGCCAGCACTTGATGTCGAGATGGCCCGCTTTTCTGGCGCGGCCGACGATGCTCTCGGAGAGCACCGTCTCGCACATATCCGGAAAGAGGGTCGCCAGATCGATCTTAATCATCGAAAAGCCCCTCCAGCGGCCGGATGACGATCCGCCCGGCGTCGACGTCCCGCTCGAGCACCACGTCGGGGATGGCGGGCACCAGCCGCTCCTTCCCCGCCTCGTCCCGCAGGTAATAGACGTCGTTCGCGCCGGTCGGGCGCACGTCGTAAACCTTCCCGTAGCTGCGCCCGGTATCCGCGTCGAACACCTCGCAGTCGATCAGGTCCTGTACAAAGTACTCCCCTTCCCCGACCGGCGCGTCCGCGCGGTCGATGTAGAGCACCTGGTTTCGCAGCGCCGCCGCGGCCTCCGGCGTGTCCACGCCCGCTATTTTCAGCACCACCATATTCTTCTGCACGCGCGCCCGCTCGACGGTGAGCGGGGTCTCGCCGCGCCTGAGAAAAAGAGTTTCAAAGTCCAGCAGGAAATCGGGGCTGTCGCACCACGGCTGGACCTTCACCTCGCCCTTGATCCCGTGGGTGGTGACGATCTTTCCACATTCTAAAAACTGTTTTTTCATGACGTCCTCCCTGCTTGCAAGAGGGTAAAAATGGGGGAGCGCACGCTCCCCCATTTTCCGGTTCTCAATCAGTCGATCTCGACGGCGACTTTGGTTTCAGCCTTGTTGGCCGCCGCCCTGACGACGGTGCGGATCGCCTTGGCGATACGCCCCTGTTTGCCGATGACGCGCCCCATGTCGTCGGGGGCAACGTGGAGGTGGTACACGACCAGACCCTCCTCGTTGGGCTCGTCGACCGTGACGCTGACGGCGTCCTTGTCCTCGACAAGGCCCCGCGCGATGGTAACAATCAGCTTATCCAAAACGACTTACCTCCACGCCCATATTAGAGCACGCCTTCGATTTTCAGCAGCGCCTTGACGGTGTCCGTGGGCTGGGCGCCGTTGGAGAGCCATTTCTTCGCCTTTTCCGCGTCGACCTTGATCACGGAGGGGTCCTTGGTGGGGTCATAGGTGCCGATCTCCTCGATGAACCTGCCGTCGCGGGGATAACGGGAATCCGCAACCACGATCCGGTAGAAAGGAGCCTTCTTCGCACCCATCCTTCTCAGTCTGATTTTAACAGCCATGTATGTCACCTCCTATGGTTATTGACCTTCTGTCTTCTATCGTCCGCCGGGAAGTCCCGGAGAGACAGCCTTAAAACGGCATCCCGGGCATGCCGCCGCCCATGCCGGGCATCCCGGCGAAGGGGTTCCTGCGGCGCTTGCCCTTCTTTTTGCCGCCGCCGGACATCTGCCGGAAGAGCTTCTGCATCTGCTCGTTCTGGCGGAGCACCCGGTTGACGTCCGACACGTCGGTGCCGCTGCCCGCCGCGATGCGGCGCTTGCGGGAGGGGTTGATGAGCGCGGGCTTTTCCCGCTCGGCGGGGGTCATCGAGTGGATGATCGCCTCGACCTTCCGAAGCTCCTTCTCCCCCTGCTCGGCCTCGTCGTCGCCGATCTTTCCTGCGGCGCCGGGGAGCATATTCATCACGCTCGAGAGCGGGCCCATCTTTTTGAGCTGCTGCATCTGTTCGAGCATGTCGTTGAAATCAAAGGTGTTCTGCTTGAGCCGCTCGGCCATCTCGGCCGCCTTCTTGGCGTCGAAATCGGTCTGCGCCTTCTCGATGAGGGTGAGCACGTCCCCCATCCCGAGGATGCGGGAGGCCATGCGGTCGGGATAGAAGGGCTCGAGGTCCTCGAGCTTTTCTCCCGTGCCCGCGAACTTGATCGGCTTGCCGGTCACCGCGCGCACCGAAAGCGCCGCGCCGCCGCGGGTGTCGCCGTCGAGCTTGGTGAGGATGACCCCGTCGATGCCGAGCGTCTCGTCGAATTTGGAGGCCACGTTGACCGCGTCCTGGCCGACCATCGCGTCAATGACGAGCAGGATCTCCTGCGGCGACACGGTCTCCTTGATGCGGGAGAGCTCCCCCATCAGCTCCTCGTCGATGTGCAGGCGGCCGGCGGTGTCGAGGATGACCAGGTCGTTGCCGTAGTCCTTCGCGTGGGCGACCGCCTTTTTGGCGATCTCCACCGGGTCGCCCTGCCCCATCTCAAAGACGGGGACGTTCGCCTTTTCCCCCACGACCTTGAGCTGGTCGATCGCCGCCGGGCGGTAGACGTCGCAGGCGACGAGCAGCGGGCGCTTGCCCTGGTTTTTAAAGTGCAACGCCAGCTTGGCGGAATGGGTGGTCTTACCGGAGCCCTGCAGGCCGCACATCATGACGACCGTCGGGGGCTTGCTGGAAAAGTTCAAGCGGGCGTTTTCCGCGCCCATCAGCGCGGTCAGCTCGTCGTTGACGATCTTGACGACCATCTGCGCGGGCGTGAGGCTCTCGAGGACCTCGTCCCCCACCGCCTTGGCGGTGACGTTGGCGACGAACTCCTTGGCGACCTTGTAGTTGACGTCCGCCTCGAGCAGCGCGAGACGCACCTCGCGCATCGCCTCCTTGATGTCGCTCTCCTTGAGCCTCCCCTTGTTGCGCATCTTTTTGAAGACGGCGGAAAGCTTGTCGGACAGGCCTTCAAATGGCATGGGGTTCCCTCCTGACAGTCCTATGTAAAAAGCGTGTTATTCGTTGATCGAGCCGGCGATCTCGATGATCTCGCCGCACTTGTCAGTGATCTCCTTGGAGGTGCCGAAGCGGCTGTTGTAGGCGCGGATCTCCTGCGCGTTCTGCACGATCCGGTCGAGCCCGTCCTGGATGGTCCGGAACTTTTTGGCCAGGCCCAGCCGGTCCTCAAGGTCGAGCAGGATGCCCTCCGCGCGCTTGATGGAATCCCGCACGCCCTGGCGTGTGATCCGGCTGTGCGCGGCGATCTCGGAGAGCGAAAGGTCCTCGTTGTAGTAGAGCTCCACGACATTGCGCTGTTTCTCGGTGAGCATGTCTCCGTAAAAATCGAGCAGCAGCGAAATTTCCAGATTTTTAGCCACCATCCTGCCTCCCATCATGTAAAGTGATCTGCTTTACACGTTCCCTCTTTGTGTATTATAACGGACAGTCCCCCGTCTGTCAAGGCGATTTTCTTTACACGACAAAATATTTTCTTTTTGTTCAACATTCGAGCACGCGATCGTGTATAATAGAGCTGTCGGGCCGCGCCACGCGGCCCTGCCGCCCGGCGCCGCGCGCCGCGGAGAAGGGAGCGATCCATGAACATCAAGAACGATCTCACCCAGCTGATCGGCAACACCCCCCTCATGTACCTGGCCAACTACAGCGCCTCGCGGGGACTGACTGCGAAGCTCGCCGTCAAGCTGGAATATTTTAACCCCCTCGGCTCGATCAAGGACCGCGCCGCCTACGCGATGGTCGTCGACGCGGAAAAACGCGGCCTCGTCAAGGAGGGCACCGTGATCATCGAGCCGACGAGCGGCAACACCGGCATCGGGCTGGCGTTCGTCTGCGCGGCGCGGGGCTACCGCCTCATCCTCACGATGCCCGAGACGATGAGCCGCGAACGGCGCGCGCTGCTGGCCGCGCTGGGCGCCGAGCTCGTGCTCACCGAGGGCGCGAAGGGGATGACCGGCGCGATCGAAAAGGCGGCCGAGCTGGCTTCGCAGCTCCCCTCCGCCTTCATCCCCCAGCAGTTCGAGAACCCCGCCAACCCCGCCATCCACGAGGCGACGACCGCCAAGGAGATCCTGCGGGACACCGACGGCCGGATCGACATCCTCGTCGCGACCTTCGGCACCGGCGGCACCGTTTCGGGCGTCGGCCGGGCCATCAAGCGTCACAACCCCGACATCCGCGTGGTCGGCGTGGAACCGGCCGAATCCCCCCTCGTTTCGGAGGGCCGGGCCGGCCCCCACGGCATCCAGGGCATCGGCGCCAACCTCGTCCCCGCAAACCTCGACCGTTCGGTGCTCGACGAAATCGCGACCGTCACGACCGGGGAGGCGTTCGAGGCCTGCCGCGCCGTCGCCAGGCAGGACGGCCTGCTCGTGGGCGTCTCGTCGGGCGCGGCGATCGCCGCCGCCGCGAAGATCGCCGCCCGGGAGGAAAACGCGGGCAGGCTGATCGTCGCCGTCTGCCCCGACACGGGGGAACGCTACCTCTCGTCGGGGCTGTACGAAGCGTAAGGAACCATAAAATTTTCTGATAAACGGAGGAAGCATGATGAACGAACAGGAAAACAAACTCCCGCAGGAAGAGACCGAGGCGCCGACGGAGCAGGCGCAGCCCGCCGCTCCGGAGGAGGCCGCGCCGGAATCCGCCGGCCCCATCCCCGCGGATAAACCGAAAAAGGCCGCCCGCTATACCCACCGGACGGCGAACACCCTCTACCGCCTGCACATCGGCGGGCTGGTCGTGACCGCGGTCTACCTGCTCAGCCAGCTCATCCTCACACTCTCGAGCTATTTCACCCAGAAGTCCCAGCTCGACCTGATGATTGCGCTCGGGCAGACCAACCAGAGCATGTCCTCCCTCAACCTCTCCCTCTTCTATTCGCTGATCGGCATGGTCCTGCCGCTCGTCTGCCTGGTCGCCGTCTGCTTCCTCTTCCTCTTCTTCGCCGAGGTCGTCGAACAGATGTCCGTCCGCAACGAAAAGTCCTGACCCTTCGTCGGGACGGAAAAAGCCCCCGGCGCGAAAGCGCCGGGGGCTTTTGGTTTTCATCAGGTCTCCGGGTCGTCCGGCTCCTCCTCTTCCTCCGGGGCGGGGACGAAGTGGTCGTCCAGCCAGCCGAGCAGCTCCTGCCAGATCTGCTCGCGGCCCTGCTCCCCGAGCACCTCGTGGCGCGCCCCCTCGTAGAGCACCAGCTCCACGTCGGCGACCCCCGCCTTCACATAGCGGTCGTACACCTGCGTGGGGCCCCTGCCGTACTCGCCCACCGGGTCCATCGACCCGGCGACGATATAGATGGGGGTCTGCCTGTCGACGCCGGCAAAGCAGGCGTTCTCGTTGCACTTTTTGAGCAGCGTGAACATGTCGGCCATGCCCGAGACGGTGAGCAGGTACCCGCAGCGCGGGTCGTCGGCGTACCGCTCGACGAGCGCGGTGTTGCGGCTGAGCCACTCGTAGCCGGTGACGGCGGGGACGCAGCGGTCGTTATAGTGCCCGAAGACGAGGTGCTGGAGGTCGTGGTCGCGGTAGAGCTCGCCGTTCTTTTTGATCGAGCGCGCGGCGAGCCTGCGCCCGAAGTCGACCCGCACGCCCGCGCGCGCGGTGCCGCAGAGCACGAGCCCGGCGATCGTCCGGGGGTATTTCGCGGCGTAGAGGCGGGCGACGAAGGAGCCCATGCTGTGCCCGAGCAGCACGACGGGCGCGCCGGGGACCTCGCTGCGAATGATCTTGTTGAACTTGTGCTGGTCGTCGACCAGCCGCTTCCAGCCGTCCTGCTCGGCGAAATAGCCGAGGTGCCCGTCGTCCCGCGCCGAGCGGCCGTGGCCGAGGTGGTCGACGCCGCACGCCGCGTACCCCTGCTGCGCGAGCCAGCGCATGAACTCGTGGTAGCGGCCCATGTGCTCGACCATGCCGTGGGAAATCTGCACGGCGGCGCGCACCGGGCCCGCCGGGATATAAATCCATCCAAAGATGGTGTCGGTGCCGTTGGTGCTCCTGAATTCGATCTGCCTGACAGTGATGTTCATCTTGTTCGTTCCTCCCGCGGCAGGCGTCCTGCCGTCCGATTCATCGCGCGCCGATCTCAATGGCCGCCGCGAATTCGCGGTCGACCACCTCGTGCAGCTCCCCCTTCTCGTTGACGGTGAAGAAGGTGACGTTTTGCAGCGTCTTCCACATCCGCACGAGGATCGAGCTCTCGTCCCGCGGCATGCCGGTGACCGCGTTGATCACCCGGTTCTCCCGGATCGAATGGACGATCGCGCTCTGCGGGTTGTTGGAAAACTCCACCGTCATTTTGGCGCCGTATTCCTTGGCGACGCCGAAGAGGTGTTCGAGCGCCGCGGGGTTGATCTGCGCGCCCGTCTTCATGACGCTGAGCACCGTGAGGTCGGTCTTGCTCAGGTCCGCGATCACGCGCGCGGCCTTGATGATCCGCTCGCAGGTGAACTGGTCGGTGACCAGCACAAGGGTATTATAGACATTCGGCTGCGTCTGATTCATGACGCCCTCCTCTATCCGGATCCGCCGGGGACGGCGGAATGTTTTCTTCCCAATCAGTATACAACAAAATTGTAAACAAATTATGATAAAGAACCCGATTTTTATAAAAAACCGCCGCCCGTCCGATACCGACAAAAACCGCGCCCCGCAAGGCGGGGCGCGGTACAGGAAAGGAGGTCGCGGCCAGCCGGTCCGCGCGGACCGTCAGCCGAAGAACTGGTTGAAGAAGTCCTCGAATTCGTCGTAGCTGTCGCCGTAATCGTCATAGCCGTTCCCATAGGGGTCCTGGCCGTTGCCGTAGGGATTCTGCCCGTAGGCGTCCGACGGGTCCTGGACGCCGCCCTGCGTTGAAACGCTGTCCCCCAGGTCCTCCATCAGCGCGACGGTGACGGTGAAGAATTTCCCCTCCGCGTTGGGGCGCTGGCTCGGGCGGTAGACCTCAAGCTCGACGGTGTCGCCCGGCTTTTTGCCCTCGATCTCCGCCGAAAGGTCCTGCGTGCCGGTGATGTCCTTGCCGTTCACCTTGGTGATGATGTCGCCCGGGACGACGCCCTTTTTGGAGATGTCGGAGCCCTCCTCGGTTGACTGCACGAAGAGGCCGGTGGGCACGTGGTTGAGGCGCGCGAGCACCTCGTCGACCTCGGTCGCGTAGATGCCCAGACGGACCCGTCCGGTGACGCGTCCGTAGGCGATCAGGTCGTCGACAATCGGCTTGACCTCGTTGGAGGGAATCGCAAAGCCCATGCCCTCGGCGCCGGTCGCGATGACCTTGGCGGAGTTGATGCCGATGACCTGGCCGTATTCATTGACCAGCGCGCCGCCTGAGTTGCCCGGGTTGATCGCCGCGTCGGTCTGGATGAGGTTGGTGTAGTGGGTCACGGTGGTGCCGTTCTGGCCGCCCGCCGTGATCTGGCGGTTGAGCCCCGAGACGATGCCCTGCGTCACGCTGCCCGCGAAGTCCATCGACTGCGGGTTGCCGATCGCAAGCACCTTTTCGCCCATCTTGACCTGGTCGGAGTTGCCGAAGGTCGCCGCGGGCAGGTTCTCGGCGTCGACCTTGACGACCGCGAGGTCGGTCTTGCTGTCCGAGCCGACCAGCCGCCCCTCATAGGAGGTGCCGTCGCCCAGCTGCACGGTGATCCCCTTCGCGCCCTCGACCACATGCGCATTGGTCACGATGTAGCCGTCCTCGCGGATGATGATCCCGCTGCCCATGCCCTCGGCCTGGTAGTTCTGGTAGTTCACGTAGGTGGTGATCGCCACGACGGAGGGGGAGACCTTTTCGATGATCTCCTCGCTCGACAGCTTGCCGCCCGGCAGCGATTCCCCGGCCGACTGCGGCTTATCCTGCAGCGTGATGCCCGGCAGGTCGTCGGCCGGAACGTTCAGCGTCGGGCCGTTGTCCGACGCGGGCGGAGCGCCCGCGTCCTTCCTCATGCTGCTGTAGATCCCGATGCTCGTCAGCGACACCAGCGACACCACCAGCACCGACGCCAGAATGATCCCGAAGACCATCAGGCCCTTGTTGCGGCGGCGCGGCTTGGCCTTGGCCGCCTGCTCGTAGTCGGAGATGTTCCACTGGTAGGCGTCCCGGCGCTGCGCGCTGCGCCCGTCGGGACGCTGCCAGCCGCCGCTCGCCGAATACTGGTTGGGGGTCAGGTCCTGCGGCGGCTCCTGCCGCCCGCTCTCCTCCGTCCCCGCGGCGCCGCGCTCATAGGGAGGGCGGTAGCCCTGCCCCTCGTTCTGCGGAGGCACGTTCCACACATGCTGCCCGCCAGCCGGACCGCTCTCCGCCGAACCGTTTTCCTTCTCGTGCGGATTTTCGTTCGGATTGTAATAATCGCTCATATATCTCATACCTTTCACGGTTGGATTCCGCCTGTGGAGGCGTCCTTTTTTTGTTCTTCTGGCGTTAGTATACCGCAGATTTGTTGCAATAAAATAGATGAGATTTAAAAGAATTATTCATATCTGTTGAAGAATTTGTGAACCCGGGGACTTTTGAAAAAGTCCCCGGGACCCGAAAACTTTTATCAGGCCGGCCACCCTTCCCCACCGCCGCCTCTACCCGTGCCGCCGGGCCAGGGGAACTCTGCCGCACGGGCGGATAAAGTCCCCGGGACCCGAAAACTTTTATCAGGCCGGCCACCCTTCCTCACTGCCGCCTCTGCCCGTGCCGCCGGGCCAGGGGAACTCCGTCGCACGGGCGGCGCGAAACCGTGGGGCGCGGCGGCTTGCCTGAATCAAAAGTTTCGGGGTCCAGGGGGCTTTTCAAAGCCCCCCGGTCAGTTCTTTTTGCTCTTATGGGGCTTGGGGATGGTGAAGACGAACTCGCAGTATTCGCCCTCGACCGAGCGGACGATGATGTCGCCGCCGTGCAGGTTGACGATTGAGCGGACGATGTGGAGCCCGAGCCCGGCGCCGCCCTTGTCGCGGCTGCGGGACTTGTCGGCCTTGTAGAAGCGGTCGAAGATGTGGGGAATCTCGTCCTTGGGGATGCCGTCGCCGGTGTTGCGGATGCCGACGGAGGTATAGCTGTCGTCCTCCGAGTAGTTCACGTCGATAAAGCCGCCCTCGTTGCAGAATTTGACGGCGTTTTCGATGAGGTTATAGACCACCTGGTGGATGAGGTCGGGGTCGGCCTCGACCATGACCTTGCCGCCGTCGAGGCCGCGCACCTCGATGTTCTTCGCCTCGAGCGGCTGCTCAAAGGTAAAGACGGTGCGGATGACCGTGTCGTTCACGTCGAAGAGGTCGGGCCTCAGCTCCAGTTCGCCCGCCTCGATGCGGGCGATGTTGAGCATCGAGCGCACGAGCCGCGAGAGCCGCTTGATCTCTTCCGAGACGATTTTGAGGTAGTCGTCCCGCTTTTCGGGCGGGATGGTGCCGTCGAGGATGCCGTCGATAAAGCCCGCGATGGTCGTCATTGGCGTGCGCAGCTCATGGGAGACATTGGCGGTGAAGGAGCGGCGCGCCACCTCTGTTGTGGCCAGCGAGGTGGCCATATTGTTGAAGGAGATCGCGAGCTGGCCGATCTCGTCGTAGCTCTCCACCGGCACCCGCACGGTGAAATCCCCCTTGGAGAAGCTCTGGGTCGCGGCGACCATCTTGCGCAGCGGGCGCACGAGGTCGGCGGTGATGAAATAGACCGCCGCGAACGCGAGGATCAGCACGGCGAGCGAGCTGATGATGAACATCTTGAGGATTTCCTTGAGGAAGACGGTCAGCGTGCCCGCAGAGGCGGACGCGAAGATGACCGCCGCCGGGACGCCGCTCTCGGTCTTGACGGGGATGCCCACCGTATAGTGGTTCTGGGAGTAGAGCCCCCCGACCTTGCCGACCTCCTGGTATTCGCCCGCGGCGCACGCCTCGGAGATGATGTTCTTCGGGATGTCCACCTCATTGTAATCCGAATGGGAGCCGCTCACGAAGAGCAGCAGCTTGCCGTCGGTGTTGGCAAGGTAGATGTCGGCCTCGATCGCGTCCGCGAGGATGGTGTAGCGCGGCAGCACGACCGCCGGGGTCACCCCCTGGTAGAGGTTGGAGCGGAAGTCCGCGTAGGTGAGCTCGGCCGCCTGCTGGGCGTTGTGCTCAAGCAGACGGTAACGGTCCTGCTTGAAGTACTGGCTGGCGAACGCCAGCAGCACCGCGCCCAGAATCGTGATGCTCAAAAGGATGATCGCGGCGATGGTGATGAAGTGTTTACTGAAGAGCGTTTTTTGCATACCCGACCCACTTTTCTGATTGTTTGATGCGAAAAAGGGCGGGCTTGCCGCCCGCCCCGCGTGATCAACAGGTTATTCCTTGACCTCGAATTTGTAGCCGACTCCCCACACGGTTTTGAGGGTCCACTGGTCTGAGACGCCCTCGAGCTTTTCACGCAGGCGCTTGATGTGCACGTCGACCGTGCGGCTGTCGCCGTAGTACTCGAAGCCCCACACCTCGTCCAGCAGCTGGTCGCGGGTGTAGACGCGGTTGGGATTGCTCGCCAGGTGGTAGAGCAGCTCGAGCTCCTTGGGCGGCGTGTCGATCACCTTGCCGTCCACCTTGAGCTCGTATTTGGTCATGTTCACGACCAGCTTGTCGTAGCTGACCTCCTTGACGTCCGCCTCCGCGGCCGTTTTGCCGGTGCGCCGCATGATCGCCTTGATGCGCGCGACGATCTCCTTGGGGTCGAAGGGCTTGACCACATAGTCGTCCGACCCGAGCTCGAGCCCGAGCACCTTGTCGAACGTCTCCCCCTTGGCGGTGATCATGATGATCGGCATGTTGGATTTTTTGCGGACCTCCCGGCAGACCTGCCAGCCGTCCAGCTTGGGCATCATGATGTCCAGCAGCATGAGATCGGGATTTTCAGAGGAGAATTTTGCGAGCGCCTCTTCCCCGTCGTTGGCGATCACGACCGCGTAGCCCTCCTTCTCGAGATAGAGCCGGAGCAGCTCGCAGATATTGCGATCATCGTCGCAGACCAGGATTTTCCCGATTGACATGTCTGGTACCCCCATTCTGCCCGCCGCAACAGGCAGATTATTTGCTTTATCATATCACAATTATAGCGGAAAATCACCCGTTTTGGTGAATATTTTTTGAATGGGGATTGTCCAAACTGCAAAGAAACGCCCGCCGCGCGCGCATCCGTAAAAAAGAAGGGCGGGCGCTCACGCGCCCGCCCTTCCGGCGGCCCGGTTCCGCTTATTTCGCAAAGGAGGGGAGGATCGCCTTGGCGGGAGCCGCGGGCGCCTCTTCCGCGGGGGCTTCCTCCGCCGTCTCCGCGGGGGCCTCGGCCGCTTCCCCAGCGGCCGCCGGCTTCTCCGCGATGATGTAGGTGCCGAGCTCGCGGGTCTTCAGCTCAAAGACCCAGTCGCCGTCGTCCGTCTCGTGGATCCTCCCCTTGCCGGTGATGTCCACAAGCGCGCCGTCCACCACCTGGTAGACCACGATCGAATCCTCGCCGACCGACAGCTCCCCATCCTCATTGAGGAAGGGGATGCGCAGCCTGAGGGAGGCGCGGCTCGTCGAAGCGATCTTCGGATTGCCGATAAAATCAAAGAGGTAGGCGTCCTGGTCCGCAAAATATTCCGCGTACTCCTGGTCGTCCCATTTGGTGGTCATCTTTGGGAAAAACTTCTTCGCGTCGTCGTCGCTCGTGAAGTTGAGCCACGCCAGCGTGTCCTTTTCGTCCTCCCAGGTGATCTCGTTGTCCTCATTCTTCTGAGGCTTCACAACCACGCCGCCGTCGCCCGCCTTGAAATCCGCGTCCGCGCTGCGTTCGCCGTTGCCCATGAAAAATTTCAGGCCCATCGTCATTTTGGAGCCCGGCGCGTAGACCCCCTGCGCGAGGTCCTTAAAAGCCACGTCCCCTTCGGAAGCCCCGTTGAGCTCCTCCAGCGTGTCAAAACCGTAGTGGCCCTTTACGCCGTTTCCGGGCTCCCCGTCTTCAGCCGATATGGAGTCGACCAGATAGCGCTTGGCCGTAAAGGTGACCGACGGCGTCAGCTTGAACTCGTCGCCGCTGAAATCCTGCGCGAGCTCGATTTTAAGCGCGTGGCAGCGCCAGCCGCGGGCCTCGAATTTCTTCTCCACAAAGCTGATTTTTTTGATCATTTTGGCGTTGTTGTCGCCCTTGTCGAACTTCACCTTGTAGTTGTCCCTGTCGCCGTACCACGCCCCGACCTCGTCGGGGTCGTCCGGGTTCTCCCCGGCGAAGATGCGGAAGGGCAGATAGACGGTGCTGTCCGGCGGGATCAGGTCATTCGGACCGTAATAGATTCCATCGCCGTCACATAATACCCCCGCGTCAAAGCCGGTCAGCGAAAGATCGATCTTCTCCGCGTCCGCCGCAAAGGCGGTCACGCCGAGCGGCAGGGCCAGCGCGAGCGCGAGGACCAGCGCCAACAGTTTTTTCATTCCGGTTGCCTCCTCATACTTATTCATCATTATACACACCGGATAATCCAACCGTCATTTTACACAAAAATGTGGGCGGCTATCCAAACAATAGTATAGCCGCCGTCCGTCCGTCCGTCCTGTCAACCCGGCTTTTTGGGGGTGTTTTTGCGGTTTTCTTTGTGCATCTTTTTGGCTCCGGTTTTTTCATATACGTTTTTTGCATGAATATCCGCCGCCCACAGCCGGGCGAAACCGCTTGCGCGCCGCGCGTTTTTCCTGTATAATGAGCAGTTGTAAGATCGGAGGAATCAGCCATGAAATTAGGCATCGTCGGGCTGCCGAACGTCGGCAAGTCCACCCTGTTCAACGCGATCACCAACGCGGGCGCGCAGTCCGCGAACTATCCCTTCTGCACCATCGAGCCGAACGTCGGCATGGTCGCCGTGCCGGACGAGCGCCTCGACGTGCTCGCCAAAATGTACGACCCGGACAAATACACCCCCGCCGTCATCGAATTCGTCGATATCGCCGGGCTGGTGCGCGGCGCGTCCAAGGGGGAGGGGCTGGGCAACAAGTTCCTTTCCCACATCCGCGAGGTGGACGCGATCGTGCATGTGGTGCGCTGCTTCGAGGACAACGAGATCATCCATGTCGACGGGGAGATCGGCCCCCGGCGGGATATCGAGACGATCAATCTCGAGCTCATCTTTTCTGACATCGACATCGTCGACCGCAAGATCGACCGCGCCCTCAAGGCCGCCAAGGGAGGCGACAAAACGCTCGCCGCGCAGGCGGACGTGCTGGGGCGGCTCAAGGCCCACCTCGAGGAGGGGAAATCCGCCCGCAGCTTCGTGTGCGACGCGGAGGAGCGCGCCGCGCTCGAGGACATGCCCCTGCTCTCCGACAAGCCGGTCATCTACGCCGCCAACATGAGCGAGGCGGATTTCACCGGCGGCATCGAACAGAACCGCTTTTACCATGAGGTGGAGGAGATCGCGGCGGCGGAGCACGCCGAGGTGCTGCCCATCTGCGCCCGGATCGAGGAGGAGATCGCCGACATGTCCGCCGAGGACAAGCTGCTCTTCCTCGAGGAGATGGGGCTGCATGAGTCGGGCCTCGACCGCCTCATCAAAAAGAGCTACGCCCTGCTCGGGCTGATCTCCTACCTCACCGCCGGCAAGCAGGAGGTGCGCGCGTGGACGATCACGCGCGGCACCAAGGCCCCGCAGGCCGCCGGGAAGATCCATTCCGATTTTGAAAAGGGCTTCATCCGCGCCGAAGTCGTCGCGTACGACGACCTCATCGCCTGCGGCTCGATGGCCGCCGCCAAGGAGAAGGGCCTTGTCCGCTCGGAGGGCAAGGAATACGTCATGCAGGACGGCGACGTCGTCCTCTTCCGCTTCAACGTCTGATGAGGCGGGCGCTGGTCCTGTGCGGCGCGCTCGCGCTCGCCGCGCTGCTCTTTTTGTTCCTGCGGCCGCACCCGGAGCGCGCCGCCTTCCTGCCCGAGGCGCAGAACGACTTCGTCCTGGGCGTGGTCGGCCTGCCCGGCGGCGCGCCCGCCCCGGAAAGCGCATCCCCCGTTGACGGGGTCCCCTCCCGGGCGGAAGTGGTCCCCGCGGAATCCTCCGCGGCTTCCGAGGCCGGGTCCGCCGAGGCCGAATCCGGCGAACCGGAAAATACCGCCCCGCTTCCCGAAGCCGCCGCGCTCCCCGCCGGGGAACGCAGCGTGGACGCCCGTCCCGAGCGGGAGAGCTACCCTGTTGGGACCGGCGAGATCGCGCTCGTCGTCACCAACCGGACGGAAAACGACCTCATCTACACCCACTGGTTCGACTTCCGGCGGGTGGAGGGGGACGCCGTCGTGCCGCTCACCCCGCGCGCGGGGCTGATGGCAAACCCCGACGACGTGAACGCCGAACGGGTGCTGCACGGGGGTGAGACCGTCACGATTACGCTGCCCATCGACCTCTTCGACGAGCCGTTGCCGCCGGGCACCTACCGCGCGGCGCAGTTGAGCTGCTTCGCGGATACCGGCGGGCAGGCGCTCGCCTGCTCGGAGATCACCGCGGACTTCGTTATCGCGGAAAGCTGAAGAGCAGGCCGGGGCGCCGCCCCGCCGCCTTTTGAAAAAGGCGGGCGAAAATCTTTGCTTTTGGCTTTCTCACGGCGCCCCCCTTTGCGGGGGACGCGGCCGGCCTGCGCCAAACGTTCTTTGCCCCCTTTCTTTCAAGAAAGGGGGCTGACGGCTTCCGGAGGAAACCGGACAAAAGAAGGCCCCCGCCGCAAGGCGGGGGCCTTCTTATTTTCGCCTCCCCGTCATTCATCCTCGGGGTAGGCGGCGTTGATTTGGTAGCAGAGGGTCATGAGGCTGTCGCCCAGGTGGACGTTCTCGACGACCGCACCCTCAAAGTCGAGGGAGAGGTCGTAATGGGAGAAGTTCCAGAAGCAGTTGACGCCGAGCTTCATGAGCCGCTGGGCGGTCTCGAAGGCGACCTCCTTAGGGATACAGAGGATGGCGGCCCGCGGGGACTGCTCCTTGCAGAACGCCTCGAGCCCCGCCATGTCCTGCACGGTCAGGCTGCTCACCTTCTGGCCGATCACGCGGGGGCTGTCGTCAAAGATCCCGACGAGCTTGAAGCCGCTGCTCTCGAAATCCATGTGGCGCGCGATCGTGCGGCCGAGGTTGCCCGCGCCGATGAGAACCATGGGGGTATGCTTGTTGAGACCCATGATATTGCCGATCTCCTTGTGGAGCGCGGCCACATTGTAGCCGTAGCCCTGCTGCCCGAAGCCGCCGAAGCAGTTGAGATCCTGGCGGATCTGGGACGCGGTCAGCTGCATCAGGGAGGCCAGCTCGCGCGAGGAGATACGGGTGACGTCGCGGCTGAGCAGGTCGCCGAGGAACCGGTAGTACCTGGGCAGCCGCTTGATAACGGATAGGGAAACACCCTCGTGTTTCGGCATATGCAAAACCTCTCGATCCAGAATTCCCGGTTACAGCCGTGCGATGGTGTCCATCACATAGTTGCCGAATTCCTCGCAGGTGCAGCCGGTGTCGCGGCCGGTGACCGCGAGCTTCTTTTCCTCGTACATACAGATGTCCAGCGCCCGTTCGAGCTTATCCGCCTCGGCCTGGTAGCCGATGTGGCTCAGGAGCAGCACCGCCGCCCGCAGCATCGAGCAGGGATCGGCGTATTTGCCGCGGCCCTCGGCGATCATGCGCGGGGCGGAGCCGTGGATCGCCTCGAACATCGCGTAGCGCTTGCCGAGGTTCGCGCTGCCCGCGGTGCCGACGCCGCCCTGGAATTCGGCGGCCTCGTCGGTGATGATGTCGCCGTAGAGATTGGGCAGCACGAACACCTGGAAGTCGCGGCGGCGCTTGGGGTCGATCAGCTTGGCGGTGGTGATGTCGATGTACCAGTCGTCGGTCGTGATGCCGGGGTACTCCTCGCCGATCTTCTGGCAGAGCTTCAGGAACTTGCCGTCGGTCGTCTTGACGACGTTCGCCTTGGTGATGATCGACACGCGGCTCTTGTGGTTCTTTTTCGCGTAGTCATAGGCGAGCCGCGCGATCCGCTCGGTGCCCTCGGTGGTGGTCACGACGAAGTCGAACGCCACGTCCTCGTCCACGTTGAGGCCGCAGGAGCCGATCGCATAGGCGCCCTCGGTGTTCTCCCGGAAGAAGGTCCAGTCGATCCCCTCGCTCGGCACCTTGACGGGGCGCACGTTGGCGAACAGGTCGAGCTCCTTGCGCATCGCGACGTTGGCGCTCTCGACGTTGGGCCACGGGTCGCCCGCGCGCGGAGTCGTCGTGGGGCCCTTGAGGATGACGTGGCATTTTTTGAGCTCGGCGAGCACGTCGTCGGGGATCGCCTTGCCCTGCGCCGCGCGGTTCTCGATCGTCAGCCCGTCGATCGTGCGGAACTCCACCTTGCCCGCCCCGACCTCGTCCGCCAGCAGGTGCCGGAGCACCCGCGCGGCCTCGTTCGTGATGATGGGGCCGATGCCGTCGCCCCCGCACACGCCGATGACGATGGTGTCGAGCTTCCCGTAGTCGGTAAACTCCTTCTGCGCCTTGATGCGCTCGTTGCGCGCGAGCTGCGCTTCCACGAGCGCCGCGAACTTTTCAGCGGCGGCTTTGACTTTCTGGTCCAATCGCGTTTCCTCCCATATTTTCATTTCCCCCGCGCGCTCTCACGCCGGACGGTCTGTCTATATATGATAATTTTATAACAGACTTACCCCATTGTCAATGAACGATGGAAAGAAATCCGGTCGCCTCCCCCGCTTTTACGAGGGGAACAGCCCCGCCTCGCTGCACATCTCGACCTGGGCGCGCAGCGTGCGCTTGGCGGCCGCGAGCCTGCGGCTCACGGTGGAGGGGTGCACCCCGAGCTCCAGGGCGATCGCCGGGATGTTGCGCCCCCCGAAAAAATAGAGCGCGACGACCTGCCGCTGCTTGGGCGGCAGGTGGCGCACGGCGCTGCGCAGGAACCGCGCGTACCGTGCGCGCGCGGGTGCGTTGTCGGCGCACTGCGGCGCGGCGATCCGCTCGAAATCCTGGAGGGAAAAGGTGCTTTCACATACGTCAAACATGTGCCCCGCCCCCCTCAGTCATAATAGTGGCGCAGGTAGTCCATGACCACGCGCAGGTCGTACAGTTCGGCGTAGAGCGCGTCGATCCGCCGCTGCGCGGCGAACGCCTCCTCGCCGCGCGCCGTCTGCGCGAACACCCTCAGCTCCCGCAGGCGCTCCTGCAGGCGGTCGGCCGCCGTCCGGTACTCCTCCGACAAAGCGGTTAAATCCATTCAATTCCTCCTTGTGATTTTACAAATCGTGTGATTTTTGCTTCCTATCTTAAGAGTACCACACGAAATGTGTATTCACAAGAAAAATTCGCACAATTTGCAATATTTTGTTGACGAAATACACGAAATGTGTTATTATCAGGACAGTGAGGTGACCGGAATGCTGGCTAACAGGCTGCGGGCCCTGCGCAGGGCCAAGGGGCTGACCCAACAGGAACTGGCGGGCGCGCTGGAAATTTCCGCGAGCGCGGTGGGCATGTACGAGCAGGGACGGCGGGAGCCGGACAACGAGACGCTGACCAAATTCTGCCGGTTCTTCGGCGTGCCGAGCGACTACCTGCTGCTCGACGGGGCGGAAAGCCCCGCCGGACCGCCCGAGCTCGGGGAGTTCCTCGAGGATTTCCGGCGCAGGCTGCTCGCCCAGGAGGGGCTGATGTTCAACGGCGTGCCCCTCACCGAGGAGGAGATCACCCAGGTCGTCAGCGCGATCGAGGTGGGCGCGTCGGTCGCCGTCAACAAGCTGGGCCGCAAAAGCGGCGGAAAGGACGTCTGAGCAGGACAGCATGGAACGCATCAAGGAACTGGCGCGCCAGCTCGCCGAGCGGTTCGGCACCGCCGACCCGTTCGCGCTCTGCGCCGCGCTCGACATCACGGTCCTGCCCGTCGGGCTGCCTCCCGGCGTCAGGGGCTTTTACGGATGCGCGCACGGGGCGCGCATCCTCTACCTCAACGGCGCGCTCGAGGAAAACGAGCGCCGGACGGTGTGCGCCCACGAGCTGGGGCACGCCCTGCTGCACGAGGGGCACAACGCCCTCTTCCTGCGGGAGCGCACCGACTTCGTCATGGAGCGCTACGAGCGGGAGGCCGACCTCTTCGCGGGGTACCTGCTGCTCGACGGCGAGACGGTGGAGGAGTGCCTGCGCAACGGCTGGACCTCCGAGCAGGCGGCGGCGTTCACCGGGCTGCCCGCCCATATCGTCGAATACTGCATGACCCACTAGGCAATCAAAAACGGGGCGCCTCCGGCGCCCCGTTTTTGATTACGCCTCCTCCGCCAGCGCGCGGCTGACGGCGGCGAACTGTTCCAGCGTGAGCTGCTCGGCGCGCGCCCCCGCGGGCACCCCCGCCCGCTCGAGCAGGGCCGCGGCGCGCTCCTTGGGAAGCGGCAGGCCCGCCGAAAGGCAGTTGAGCAGCGTCTTGCGCCGCATCGAAAAGGCGGCGCGCACCACCCGGAAGAAGGTTTTTTCGTCCCCCGGGTCGACGGGCGGCTCCCGGCGGATGTCCAGCCGGATGACGGCGGAATCCACGTCGGGCGAGGGCAAAAATGACCCGCGCGAAACGGGAAAGAGCACCTTCGGCTCGCTGTAGTAACGCACGGCGCAGGACACCGCGCCCGCCTCCCGCGTGCCGGGGAGGGCGCACAGCCGCTGGGCCGCCTCCTTCTGCACCATGACGGTCACCGATTCGATGGGCAGGCGCTGTTCGAGCAGGCCCATCACAATCGGGGAGGTGATGTAGTAGGGCAGGTTCGCGCAGACGACCACCCGCAGGCCGCCGAGCTTTTCCGCGATGAGCGCGCGCAGGTCGACCTTCATGACGTCCGCGTTGACGATCTCGACATTTTGGAACCCGGCAAGCGTTTCCGCGAGCACGGGGAGCAGCCGTCCGTCGATCTCGACGCAGACGACCCTGTCCGCGCGGCGGGCCAGCTCGGCGGTCAGCACCCCGACTCCCGCGCCGATCTCGATCACGCCCACGCCCGGTCCCGCGCCGCCCTGCTCCGCCATGCGCGGGCAGACGGTGGGGTTGACCAGGAAATTCTGCCCCAGCGCCTTGGAGAAGCGGAAGCCGTGCCGCGCGAGCAGGTCCCGGATGACACCGATATTCGAGAGGTTTTCCACGGCGTTTCCCTCCTTTCCGCCGACGCGGCGGATTTCCGCACGGCCCGTGAAATTTTTACCGATTGTTGCACAGCCCGGCAAACTATAGTAGAATATTCTGAAAGGACGACCGCCCTTTCACCGAATGGTATCATTATAAAGGATGTGAACCGATATGACAAGACGCGATAAGATCAACTACTACCTCGACATCGCCGAGACCGTCGCCGAGCGCGGCACCTGCCTGCGGCGCAACTTCGGCGCGATCATCGTCAAAAATGACCAGATCGTCTCCACCGGCTATGTCGGCGCGCCGCGCGGCCGCCAGAACTGCTCCGACCTGGGCTACTGCACCCGCGACCGCATGGGTGTCCCGCGCGGGCAGCGCTATGAGCTCTGCCGTTCGGTCCACGCCGAAATGAACGCGATCATCCACGCCGCCCGCGTGGACATGCTCGGCTCCACCCTCTACCTCGTCGGCCGGGAGGTGGCCTCGGGCGAATATGTCCAGAACGCCTTCCCCTGCTCGATGTGCACCCGCCTGATCATCAACGCGGGCATCTCGACCGTCATCGTGCGGGACGACAAGGAAAATTTCCGCGTCATCAACGTTGCCGACGAATGGATCGTCAATGACGAGACGCTGCGCGGAGAAAGCAACTACTGAACGTCATAAGGGGGACTCCGCCGTGAACAGACATAACCGCATCGACCTCTCGGGACGGCGCGGGGGCAACAGCCTCCCGCTCTGCCTGCTGCTCGCGCTCGCGCCCGCACTGATCGGGTGCTTCCCCGCCGTCTCCTACCCGCTCGAGCAGCAGATGAAGCGCGCCTTCCTCGTGTGGCCCGCCCTCTGCTGGCAGTTCTTCACCATGCTCGCCGTCGCCGCCTACCTCACGGCGGCGGCCGTCCTCTGCGCCCGCGCGCGTTCCTCCGGCGCCTGCGCCGGGGCCGCCGCGGCCGGGCTTGCTCTCCTGCCGGCCCTCGGGCTCACGGTCGGCGCCTATCCGGGCGGCGGCCTTACCCTGCGGCTCGTCATGCTGTTCGAGCGGCAGCCGGTCGGCATCGCCTTCCTCGGGCAGATCATCCTGGCCGTTTATCTGCTCGCGCGCTGGCTGCGCTACCGATAGGGGGGCGCGCGGATGAAACAGCCTGAACTGAGCCCCTCCGCCCGCGTCTTCCCAGGCGCGGTCGTGCGCGGGGAAGTCACCGCCGGGGCGGAAAGCAGCATCTGGTACAACGCGGTCGTCCGCGGCGACATCGAGCGGATCTCAATCGGCGCACGCACCAACATCCAGGACTGCTGCGTCGTTCACGCGGACGCGGGGTTCCCCGTCGCGGTGGGCGACGGCGTCACCGTCGGGCACGGCGCGATCCTCCACGGCTGCACGGTCGGGGACAACACGCTGATCGGCATGGGCGCGATCGTCTTAAACGGCGCGAGGATCGGGAAAAACTGCCTGATCGCCGCCGGCGCGCTCGTCCCGCAGGGGGTGGAAATCCCCGACGGCTCCCTCGCGCTCGGCCAGCCCGCGCGGGTGATGCGCCCGCTCATGCCCTCCGAAATCGAACATAACGCCGCCTCTGCCGCGCAATACGCGGCGCTTGCCGCAGAAGCAGAATAACCGCCCCGTTTTCCGGCGGGGCTTCCGCAAAAAAACGAGCGGTTCGCTAAATTGCGAACCGCTCGTTTTTTATTTTATGCTTTATTTCAATCTCCGGAATGTCAGGCGGCGGCGCCAGCACCCTGCCGATCATAAAGCCCATCTTGATTCGGAACTGTTCATGCAAATCGTTGATGTTGACGCCCAAAAGGGTCTTGATTTTGTCCAAGCGGTACTTCAACGTGTTCTCATGGATGTAAAGGACATGCGCCGTCGGCGCCAGCTTCGCATTGTTGTTCAAATAACATTCCAACGTCCTCATCAATTCGGTGTGGTTGCTGCTGTCGTATTCAAGCAGCGCATGGAAAAGGTTGTTGTAATAATTTTGCAGTACGGAGGACTCCCGCACGGAAAGGAGAAGAGAATACAATCCGATGTTCTCGTAATACATCACCGGGAAATCCGGCTTTTCGATCCGCAGCACCTTCAACGCCTGCTGCGCAGTCTGGTAACTCTTGAGAAGATTCTCCATCCCCTCGAACGCCCTTCCCACGCCGATTTCCAGTGTCAGCTTCGGGTACCTTCCCGACATAACGGTGATCACATAGGACAGAATCTGATCCAGGTAGCGGTACCGCTGATCGCACTTTGCCAGAAATATGATCCGGTCTTTTTTGTTGGTCAGCAGTTTGGTGACCCCGTACTCCTCGAAGGACGTCCCGACCAAATCCCAAAGGTAGTTTTTGACGTTATAGCTGTTGTAATCACGCGCCGCTTCCGAAAAATCGGCGTTGATGATCCCAATGCTGTATTTGTCGTTCGGCTCCATCCCATACCGCGCAAGCCGCGGAAGCAGATTTTCCTCCCCGCCGATGTCCCCAAAAAGAAGGTCGTTCATAAACGCGTTGATGGATTCCTCCTCCAGGGAGGAGTCGATGATCGCCGCCCCGATATCCTTGGTAAACTCCACCAGCTTGGTCTCCCACGGGACTTCAAAGAGCGGCAGGTGGAGGTCATCCGCAAGCGCCACCGCCTCCGGAGGCAGTTTCGGGATATACCTTCCCGTGTTCACCACGATGCCCGCCACAAACTTGTCGTTGCAGCGCTGGATAAACCTCAGCAGCTCCTGCGTGACGTTCTCCTTGAGGTTACTGCCGGTTATGATGACGAGCTCATCGCCGATGAGCCAGTCAAGCGTCATGCTGATATTTTCCATTGCCTCGGCGACATAGACCCAACGGACCACCCTGTCCAAACCCTCGGCCCCGCTGAGGAGCCTGAGGTTCCGAATGGTAGGAATCGTTAGAATCTCTCGGCATTGAAAACTCACTGACAACATCCCCTTTCGTGACACAGTTCCATTATAAGCGGCGCCACACACTCACCGCATGTCCGAACGAGATAGTTTTATTCGTCGACTCGAGCCATACCAATCACCGGATATTTATGATTTAATAATCCCAAAGAAAAATATTTGTCTGTTTTGCATGACTTTTATAAACTTATTTTCATTTTTTAAGTTATTCTTCTTATTTTACAGTTTATATGTGTGAGCAGTTTAAATCAAGTGTTTCTTTTCTGGCAAAAAGTGGCTCGGTGAGTAGGGTCCTGTCATCCGGCCGTGCAAGGGGTGGGAAAATGAAGCCTAAGGTATGGACTGATTCCGGGAACGGGCTGCACGCCGCATTGAACAAGCTGGATGTCATCCTCCTCACCTTTGGGGCCATGCTCGGCTGGGGCTGGGTGATCCTAACCGGGGAATGGATTCTGTCCGCGGGCGCCTTCGGCGCGGCGGCTGCTTTCGTCCTGGGAGGTATCTTTGTCTCCTTCGTCAGCCTTGTCTATGCGGAGCTTTCCTCCGCCATGCCGAACAGCCTTGGGGTCATCGGCTTTTGCAGGCGCGCTTTCGGGACACGGATCTCCTTCCTCTGCGGATGGGCGGTCATCCTCACCTTTCTCTCCGTCATCTCCTTCGAAACCGTCGCCTTCCCCAACGTTTTCGCCTACCTCTTTCCCGATATCCTTTCGGGCTACCTTTACAGCGCCGCCGGTTTTGAGATCCATGCTCCCTGGCTGCTGATCGGCGTCGGAAGCTCTCTGTTGATTTGCGCCGTCAACTACCGGGGGGTCCGAACAGCGGCCCTCTTACAGACGGTCCTGATGGCCGTCATCCTTCTTGCGGGGATTCTGCTGGCGGGCGGCACGGTCGTCAACGGGAAACCGGAAAATCTTTTTCCCCTCTTTTCAAACGGCCCGCACGGGGTTCTGACCGTCGTCGTCATGACGCCTTTCATCTACAGCGGCTTTGACGTCATTCCCCATGCCGCGGAGGAGATGAATATCCCGCCGCGCAAAATCGGCCAGCTGCTGGTTTTATCCGTCGGGCTTGCCGTCATATGGTATGTCTCCATCATCCTCTGCGTCAGTTGCACGCTCAGCAGGCAGCAGATCGCGTCGAGCGCGCTTCCCACCGCCGACGCGATGGCGGCTGCTTTCGGCGGCAACACCGCTGCGTCCAGACTCCTAGTCGCCGGCGGAGTGGCCGGAATCGTAACCTGCTGGAACGCCTTTTATATCGGCGCCAGCCGTACGGTCTATGCCATGTCCCGTGAGGGTCTGCTCCCCGCCTGGTTTGGAAAAATCCATCCAAAGTACCGAACCCCTTCACGCGCCATCCTTTTGATCATGGTGCTCACCACCGCCGCTCCGTTTTTCGGCGCGACCGTACTGAAATGGGCGGCCAACGCGGGCAGCTTCGCCACCGTCGTCACCTATCTTTTGGTCTCGGTTTCCTATTTGAGGCTACGCCGGCGGGAACCCGATATGCCCCGTCCCTATTCGGCGGCGCGGTGGCGGCTCGCAGGGGGCGGTTCCCTTCTGCTCAGCGCCGTCATGCTTGCGGCTTATCTCCCGGGCTCCCCCGCATCGCTCAGCTGGCCCTATGAATGGGTGATTGTCGGCGGGTGGGCGGTTTTAGGGCTCCTGTTTTACCTTTCCTCCCCCCGGCGGAAGGCCTCCCGTCCCCGGTGACTCCTGAAAGCTTTCCGGCTTGTGGGGGCGAGACAAAATCTTTTGTCAGCGGGCCACATAGTAACCCAATATGGATTGTGTTTAAATGGGATTGGGGAGCGTTTCATGATTCGGATGATGACCGCCGCGCTGCTGCTCAACACCGATATGGGCATTTATTTTTTCGTCCTGCCCTACCTTTCCTCCGGGCTGGGGATGTCCCAATCCGAAATTGGATTGCTGACGGCGGTCCACTCGGTCTGCTACATCGCCGTCACCTGCCTGAGCGGGATGTGCCGGAACCATCTCTGCGGAGCCTTCGCGGCGCGTTGGTCGATTCTTTTGGCCGCGGCCGTATACCTGATAAGCGCTCTTTGTCCCACCCACCCGCTCCTCTATCCGTTGGTGCTTTTGCACGGTCTTTGCCAAGGGACGTTCTGGCCGGAATTCTGGGCCTTTCATGCCGCCCGCGGCGGGAACGGCGAAGACACGGGACTTCTGTGCAACAGCTTTATCTGGATCACCATGACGTCGGTCGCCGCGCCCGTGCTGGCGGGCTTCCTGTATCCCCTGCTGGGGCGCTGTCTGCTCCTGCTTGCGGCGGCCATGCTGCTGCCGTCGGTCGTCTGTCCGCCTCCCATTTCTCCGAAAGCGGCCGGCAGGGCCGCCGTATCGACCGGTGGCGACGGAAGCGGAGAGGACCGCGGTTCCCCATGGGCGGACCTCTGCCGGTCCGAACAACGGATTTTGCTTTTTTCCGGTTTGGGTGGAATCTGCGCGGCCGGGCTGGCCGAAGGGGCCTTCCGCGCGACAGGCGCCTTTTTTGTACGCCGGGCCGGGTTCGGCGCCAGTTTCTGGGGCGTGCTGCTGGGCATCCGGCTCTTTGCGCAAATGGCGGTCGCCACCGCGTTAAAGCGATCCGGTCCCGAGCAGTTGGCCAAACTCCGGACCGCTCTGATCATCGCCCTGTCGGAAGGGGCGCTCTGCCTCTGTTTTCTATTGCTCGGGAATGCGGGACGGGCCTGGACCATGGGGATCGGAATGGCCCTCGTGGGAACCGTGGCGGGGTTCCTGCATTTCACCGCGCTGCGGATCGGGGTCTTCGCCTCCCGGCCGGGAGGAAGGAATTACGGCGGCGCCGCCGAATGCCTGCTTGGGCTGGGAACCTTTCTCGGTTCGCTGTTCAGCGGCTTTTACGGGACAGAACGGTACGGGAATCCTTTTCTGCCCGTAATCCTGTCGGCAGCGCTGCTTTCGGCGGCAGTCACCGCAATTTTGGGGAACCACATCGTTCGAAAAAACTTGCAGATTTGATTCGCGGGAGGGATTTGAATGGATGCGATGCTCGTATTGGACGGGCTCACCAAAAAGTATCAGGAGGTTGTGGCGGTAAAGGACCTTTCTCTTGAGTTGCACGAGGGGGAGTTCCTGACGATTCTCGGCCCCAGCGGGTCGGGCAAAACCACCACGCTGAAAATGGTCGCAGGGCTGGAGACCCCCACCAGCGGCATGATTTCGGTAAACGAGCGCGACATAACGTTTCTGCCGCCCAATGAACGGGGGTTGGGCATGGTGTTCCAGAATTACGCGCTGTTCCCACATATGAGGATCAAAGACAACGTCGCTTTCCCCCTCCATATGAAGAAGCCACGGCTTCCGGAGGCGGAGATCGGGCGGATGGTCGCGGAAATCCTCCAGCTTGTCCAGCTTGACGGATATCAGGACCGGTATCCCTCCCAACTCTCCGGCGGCCAGCAGCAGCGCGTCGCCCTCGCCCGCGCGCTCGTGTTCCATCCGCCGATCGTCCTGATGGACGAACCGCTCGGCGCCCTGGACAAAAAGCTGCGTTCGGCCATGCAGCTTGAAATCAAGCGGATCCAGCAAAAGCTGAATATTACGACGATCTATGTCACGCACGACCAGGAGGAGGCCCTCACCCTTTCCGACCGCATCGCAATCATGCGGGATGGGGAAATCGCCCAGCTGGACACGGCGAAGAACATCTACGAGCATCCCAACAGTTCCTTTATCGCCGACTTTATCGGGGAGTCAAACTTTGTACCGGTCGAAATAGCCGGTCAGGAGGGGGAGGAACTGATCCTGCGGATCAAGTCCGAGCAGGGTTCCCTCATCCGCTGCCCCAGGCGCGGCGCCCAGCCCAAACCGACGGACGATCTGAAATTCGTCATCAGGCCGGAGAAGGTCGCGATCGGCAGGGACCTCGGGCCGGAGGCGAAGCTTCGCGGGCAGGTGGCGCAGGTCATCTACCTTGGCGAAACGGTAAAATACATCATTTCAATCGACGGCAGCTACCACTTCTCCGCAAAGGAACAGACTATGGATATCCGTTCCCATTTTTCGGTGGGGGATCTCATCGACCTGACATGGAACAGTGAAAACAGCCAGCTCCTCTCCTGACGGACGTTGGATCCATCGGCCGGACGGCCGCTGCATATTCGATACAAACCAGAATGCTGAGAGAAAGAGGCGAAAAAAATGAAACGATTGACAGCGTTACTTCTGTGCGTGGTATTGGGCGTCTCTCTGATGGCGTGCGGGGCGGAGCCTGCCGCGCCCGCCGCCGACGCGGTGATCCCGGATGCGGCTCCGGCCCCCGCCGAGTCCGGTGCGCAGCCGGAAAGCGGCGGTAAGATCTTCGAGGGAAAAGAGATTACCGTCGGCGTCTGGGGCGGGAATTTTGCCAATAACATCCAGACCTGTTTTGTCGATCCTTTCGTAGAGGACACCGGAGCCACTGTGATCCTCGAAGAATACGGCAACGACTTGAGCGCAAAGATCCGCGCCCAGTACGAGCAGGATGTCCCCGGTTACGACCTCGTCTCCGGCCTTGGCACAACCGACACCCTGTGGGTGTGCGCCGAGGCGGGCGCGCTGCAGCCGATCGACTACAGCAGGCTGAAATCCGCCGATAACATTATGGAAGACGTGAAGTACGAGTACGGCATCGGCGCTTACGCCAGCTCGATCCATCCCGTCTACCTCGCCGACAAATTCCCCAACGGCGGCCCGACAAATGCGGTGGAATACTTCGATCTGGAGAAATTCCCCGGCAACCGCTCGATGATCAGCTATGTCCCCACCCAGACCTTCGAACTCGCCCTGCTGGGCGACGGGGTCGCGCGGGAAGACCTGTATCCGCTGGACATCGACCGCGCTCTGAAGAGCCTCGACCGGATCAAGGGCTCCATCACCAAATGGTGGGGCTCGGGGGCGGACATCATGCAGGCGCTCAACGACGGGGAGGTCGACGCCGGATATTTCTGGCCGGGCTACGCCTATAAGGTCAAGGATTCGGGCGTCAACGTCGAGGTCGGCTTCGACGACGTGCTGATGAACGTCGACGCGTGGTCAATCCCCACAAACGCGCGCAACGTCGACGTGGTCTACGCCTTCCTCGATTACTGCTGCGACCCTGAGCTGGCCGCCAAATTCTCCATCCAGTCGGGTTACGGCCCCGTTATCACGACCGCGTTCGACTATATGACAGAGGAACAGGCCAACCGAATGGCGACTTCCCCGCAAAATATCGACGGCGCGATCTGGGTCAATGTGGAATGGTGGGAACAGAACTTCAAGGAAGCGGAGCGGCGTTATCTCGAATGGCTCGCGGGCTGACGCATCGGTCCTTTAATCAAGCATCCGCCCCGCCGGCTCCCCCGCGCGGACGCCGGCGGCGGATGTCCCTTGGGAGGGATGACCATGACATTTTCGCAGAACGCAGGGTCCGGAAGGCAGCGGGAGGGTGCTTCCCTCCCCCGGAGGAGGAGCCCCTGGATCTCCTCTTTTGCGATGATCCTGCCCTCGCTGATCCTTTTGATGATCTTCTATTTTTATCCCATGATGAAACTGCTGCCCCAAAGTATTTATGAGGATCACGCCTTTACCCTGCAGTATTTCCAGCATATCTTTTCCGAGCCGGTCTACATCAAAACGCTGCTTCGCACCATCTGGCTATGTTTGGCCACCACGGCGATCAATTTTATCCTCGGGTACCCGGTGGCGTATCTTCTCTCCATCGTAAAGTCCAAGACCGCCGGCGCAATCATGACGATCATCCTGCTTTCGCTCTGGACCAGCCTGTTGGTTCGGACCTACTCCTGGATGGTGATCCTGCAGCGCACGGGGGTCGTCAACAGCTTCCTGCTCGCGCTGGGCATCATCAGCGAGCCGGTCCAGATCATGTACACGCCGGCAGCCGTCCTGATCGGCATGGTGCATATCCTGCTGCCCTACATGATTCTTCCGATCTACAGCGTGCTGCGCAGCATCGACAAAAACCTGAGCCTGGCGGCCATGTCGCTGGGCGCTTCCAGGACGAAAGCCTTCCTGCGCGTCACCCTGCCGCTGAGTGTCCCCGGGATCGCCTCCGGGATTTTACTGGTATTCATCCAGTCGCTCGGTTTCTACGTCACCCCCATGCTTCTCGGCGGCGCGCAGACGCTGGTCGCCTCAGGGCTCATCGACCGGCAGATGTTTACGTTCCTGGATTGGTCGTTCGGCTCCGCCCTCGGCGTGATCCTCCTGTTGATCACGGTCCTGTTCCTCGGGGTTTTCGACCGCTTTTTCGGAATGGATTCCCTGCAAAAACGGCTTGTCTAGGAGGTGCCTCATGCGGACGCGAATTTCAAGGTTCGACCGGCGGCCGGTCTGGCTGTATATCGTCTGCGGACTGGTCCTGTTTTTTTTGATCATGCCGGTGCTCATCATCATCCCCATGTCCTTCGGCGGTTCGGATTTCCTGGAGTTCCCGCCCAGCAGCTTTTCCCTGCGCTGGTACCGGGATTTCTTCTCCAACCCCAAATGGCTGAACGCGGCGTGGAACAGCCTGCGGATCGCGGTCTGTACCATGGTGCTGGCCTGCACGCTTGGAATCTCCGCGGCGTTGGGGATCACCAGCAAGACCATGAAAAAGGGCGGCAAGGTCTTCAATGTCATCCTGCTGCTCCCCATGATCCTGCCCTCGATCATCGTGGCGATTTCCATGTACATGGTCTACGGGCAGTGGAAGCTCATCGGCACTTACACGGGCATGGTTCTGGCGCATACCTGTCTTGCGATCCCAATGGTGGTGACCTTGACGGCGGCCTCCCTGTACGGTGTGGATTCAAACCTGTACGACGCGGCAAGGAGCCTGGGCGCGACCCATTTCACGGCGGTGCGCAAAATCGTGCTTCCGCTCATCAGGCCCGCGATCCTCACCAGCATGCTGTTCGCCTTCGTCACCTCGTTCGACGAATCCGTGGTATCGGTTTTCATCGCCCGCAGGAACACCGCCACGCTACCCAAACTGATGTTCGACAGCTTGAAGTACGAGGTCAGCCCGGCGATTTCGGCCATCTCGTCCCTGCTGATCTTTGCAACGCTCGCCGTGTTCTGCCTGCGGTTCGTCATCAACGCCAAAAAGGAGGCTGCGCATGAAAAAGTTCATTAACGCCCCCGAGGCCTACGTCGACGAGATGATGGAGGGCATCGTCGCAGCCCACCACGATACGGTCGAATGCCTCAATGGGAACCTGCGGTGCTATGTCAAAAGGAACCGCGAAAAACAGAAGGTCTGCATCGTCACCGGCGGCGGGACCGGGCATCTCCCGCTCTTCCTCGGGTATGTCGGGGACGGGATGCTCGACGGCTGTGCGGTCGGCGGCGTCTTCCAATCCCCCGGCGCGGACGACATCTATGCGGTCACCAAAGCCGTCGACCGTGGGATGGGCGTGCTCTACCTGATCGGGAATTATACCGGCGATCTCATGAATTTTGGGATCGCCGCGGAGCTCGCGGAAATGGACGGTATCAAGGTAAGGACGCTGGCAGGCACCGACGACGCCGCATCCGCCCCGCTGGACGAGGCCCACAAACGCCGCGGCGTCGCGGGAATCTTTTTCGTCTACAAGGCCGCGGGCGCGATGGCGGACGCGGGCGGTTCCCTCGACGAGGTGTGCCGCGTCGCCGAAAAGGCCAACCGGAACGTCCACACCGTCGGCGTGGCCGCCTCCCCCTGCGTGATCCCCGAAGTCGGCCGTCCCTCCTTCGAAATCGGGGAGGGCGAGATGGAGTTCGGCATGGGCATCCACGGCGAACCGGGAATTCTGCGCCAACCGCTGCGCCCGGTGGAGGAAATCGTCTCCGACATGCTCGCCCTCATTCTGGGCGAAATGGACGCCGCTCCCGGAGACGAGGTCTCCGTTCTGGTGAACGGGCTGGGGGCCACCTCACTGGAGGAACTCTACATCGCGTTCCGCAGCGTCGCCGCGATCCTGGAGGACAAGGGGATTTCGATCTTTTCCTCCTATGTGGGGGAATTCGCCACTTCCATGGAAATGTCCGGGTTTTCCCTCTCCCTTTTGAAACTGGACGGGGAGCTGAAAGAATTGCTGCGCCGGGAGGCGCATACGCCCTTTTTTACCCAGAACGCCGGCTAGCTGCCCATTGGAGGAACTATGATCGAATTCACAAAGAAGCACGCGGTCGATGCAATGAAACGCGTCTATGCGCTTATGAAGGAAAACCGGGATTCCCTGATCGAACTGGACAGTAAAATCGGGGACGGAGATCTCGGACTGACGATGGTCCGCGGATTTTCCGCGGCCGCCGACACTGCCGAGAGCATCGCCGATTCCGATCTCGGCATGTTTTTTACGAAGGTCGGCCTCTCCATCATCCGGGCGGCTCCCTCCACGATGGGGACGCTGCTCGGTTCCGCCCTGCTCGGCGCGGGGAAAGCCCTATCCGGCCGCGAACAGCTCGACGGGACAGGCTTCGCCCTGCTTTTCCGCAGTATGGCGGAAGCCGCGGCCGAACGGGGAAACGCCGGAGAGGGAGAAAAGACGCTGCTGGACGTGCTTTTCCCGGCCGCCCGCGCCGTGGAGGGGTGCGACAGCCCGGACATCTGGAAGCGCGCGCAGGCCGGGCTGACGCAGGCAAAAATCAGCCTGGAAAACACACGCGCGCTGATGAGCCAGCACGGAAAAGCCGCCGTATTCCGGGAAAAAACAATCGGCCTGGCCGATCCGGGCGCGGCGGCCGCCTGCCTGCTCATCGAGGGGATCGTCACGGCATGCAAACCGGCCGGAGTCGGCCTACAAAGACAGGAGGGTCAAAAATTGGATCGGGAAAAAGTTTATCAGATGTATCGGGAACTGGCCGCGCGTGAAACGGCGTATCGGGAGGAACAGTCGGAAAACGACCGCAGGCTCGGAATTAAGGATCTGTACCGGGAGGAGGCCGCGCGTGGGACCCGGATGCTTTACGAGCTTGGGTTCTCCCCCTCCGGCGACAACGGGGACATCAGCGTTCGCGATCCGGAAACGGGACTGGTGTATATCTCCGCCTCGCCGATCGAAATCGGCTACAAAAATCTTGGCGAATACCACGCCTGCGACATGGCCGTCGTGGACATGGAAGGCAACCGCATGACCACCTGGTCCCGCCCCACCATCGAGATGCCGATGCATCTTGCGATCCTTCGGGCCCGTCCCGACGTCAACGCGGTGGTGCATACCCACGCCGCCTGGTCCTCCGTCTTCGCCATCTGCGGCAAAAACATCCCCTTCGTGCTTGCCGAGCAATACGCGCACCTCGGCGCCGGCGAGGTCGTCTGCGCCGGATACGGCAAAGCGGGTTCCGACGAGCTGGGGGAGGAAATCGTCAGCGCGCTCGGCAAAAACAACGCCGTCCTCATGCGCAACCACGGCGCGGTAACGGTCGGGCGCACCCTCGACGAAGCGTTTACCAACGCCCGTTTCCTCGAATGCATCGCCCAGAAGGCGCTGTTCGCCACCCTGCTCGGCGGCCTCCAGACCGTCAACCCCGAGGATGTCGCGGAGGAGTGGGCGAAGTAAGCCGCCCTTTTCAGAAAATTTGTCTGTGATCGGGGGATTCCTGAAATGAAATACCTGCTCGGCGTGGACCTCGGGACCACCGCGGTCAAGGTCGGCCTGTTCGATTCCCAGGCCCGGAAGATCTGCTCCTCCACGCAGGAGTACCGGCTCATCACCGAATCTCATTTCGTGGTGGAGCAGGAGGTGTCCGTCTATTGGGATGCCTTCAAGGCCGGCCTGCGGGAGGTTTTGGCGGAGTCGCGCCTGTCCGGCCGGGAAATTCTCGCCCTGAGCGTCTCCGCGCAGGGGGAAACCATGGTGTTCCTCGATGAAGCCGGGCGGCCGCTCTCCCGCGCCATCGTCTGGATGGACAACCGCGCGCAGGAGGAGGCCCGGTTCCTCGCGGGCCGCTTCGACCCGGATGAAATCCACCGCGCCACTGGGCAGACCGACGTGATCCCGCTTTCTCCCGGCTGCAAGGTGCTGTGGTTCAAACGCAACCGTCCCGCGCTCTTTGAACGCCTCGGCAAAATCCTGCTGCTGGAGGACTGGTTCTTTTTCCGTCTATGCGGAGAGACCTTCGGCGAGGGTTCCCTCTGGTGCTCCACCCATATGTGGGACATCCGCACCAGGGACTATTGGGAGCCCATGCTGCGGGAGCTGGGCGTGCGGCGGGAGCAGCTTCCAAAAATCGTAGAGTCGGGCACGCCGCTCCCGGCAATCCTGCCGGAGGTCGCCGCCGAGCTCGGGCTTTCGGAAGAGATCCTTCTCGTCATGGGCGGTCTGGATCAGTCGTGCGGCGCGCTGGGCGTGGGAAACGCCCGGCCGGGCATCCTGTCGGAAAGCACTGGGGCTGCCATGGTCGTCTGCACCCTGACCGAGCGCCCCGCCATCGATCCGCACCGCAGGCTCTCCTGCTTTTACACGGCGATTCCCGGCATGTACATGATCCATGGCTTCTCAAGCGGCGGAATCGCTCTGAAATGGCTGCGCGACGCCCTGTGCGCGGAGGAGTCCGCCGTGGGGCGGCTGCTCGGCCGGAGCGCCTATGCGCTCATGGACATGGAGGCCGCGGCCATCCCGCCAGGAAGCGAGGGGTTGACGGTGCTGCCTCATTTCCAGGGGGCCGGTCCGCCCGACACCGATATCGCCGCAAAATGCCTGATCTACGGTCTCGGTCTCAATCACACCAAGGCGCACATCATTCGCGCCTACCTTGAGGCGGTCGCGGCCTCTCTCTGCCGCATCGTGGAAGCTGTGGAGGAGATGGGGATTCCCGTGACGGAAATCCGGTCGCTCAGCGGCGGTGCGCAAAGCCCCCTTTGGTGCCAAATCAAGGCGGACATGCTCGGCAGGCCCCTGTTGACCATGCAGAACACCGAGGACGCCGCCTGCCTGGGGGCCGCGCTTCTGGCGGGCGCCGGCGCGAAGCTGTGGCCCTCCGTGCAGGAGATTTCCCTGCGGATCGCCCGGGAACGGGAACGGTATCTGCCCGCCCCGGAAAACCGCGCCCCCTACGACGACCTGCTCAGGCGATACAAGCTGCTTACCGCGCAGCTCCGGGGGATCACCTCCCAGCTGTAAGGAAAGAAGGAAGGAAGACGACGCAATGGAAGGTCCGCATTTAACCGTCATGCTCACACACCACGACATCACCGTGCCCAACGCCATGGACATTTTTCTCGAGGCAAAAGACGCCCCCGCAGACTTTTGGGGATTCAAGGACATCGGTCTGCCTGAGCGGGAAATGCGCGAGCTTGTCCAGTGTATGAAGCGTGAAGGGAAAACCGTCTTTTTGGAATCCCTCGCCTATACCGAGGAAGAGGGGCTGCAAAGCGCCCGGCTCGCAATCAACTGCGGTTTCGACTATTTTACGGGGACGAACTTTTTCCCGAAAATCCAGCAGCTCGCCTCTGAGAACGGTCTGCGTTACCTCCCCTTCGTGGGCAAACGGAGGGATCACCGGCTCTATGGGGAAATCGACGAGATCATTGCCCACGCACGGGAAGTCAGTGCGCAGGGCGTATACGGCATCAACCTGTCCGGCTTCCGCTATGTCGGCGACGCGCCCGCACTGATCACCGGGCTGGTGCACGCGATGGACAAGCCCGTCAGCATCGTCGGGAGCATCGACAGCTATGAGCGGCTGGACCTGATCAAAAAAGCCGGCCCGTGGACGTTCACCGTCGGCGGCGCGTTTTTCGAGGGGAAGTTCGGCGGGACCTTTTCCGAACAGATCGAAGCCGTCGTCTCCTATCTGAAAAAATAAGAGCCGGCCCGTCCGGCTGCGGAGGAAATCACCATGAAGATCGCAACGACATCCCCGCTCTTTGCCAGGCATCCTCTGGAAAAGGCCTTTCAAATCGCCTCCTCGCTGGGGTATGACGGAATCGAGCTGTGGGGCGGGCGCCCGCATGCATATGCGTACGACATGACGCCCGAACGGATCGATCAGATCCTGCGCCTCAAGGAGCGTTACCGGGTCGATATCCCCATCTATCTGCCTGAAGTCACCAGCTACCCCTACAACGTCTCCTCTCCCGATCCCGTGGAACGGGAGGAAACCGTCGTCTACCTCAAAAGAGGTCTGGAGGTCGCCCGGGCGCTTGGCATTCCACGTGTTTTGATCAACAGCGGACACGCCGGCTTTGGCACGACCCGGCGGGAAAACATGAAGAACATCCGCAGCGTCTTTCTTCCGGTCGTCGCGCACGCGGAGAAGGTCGGCGTCGATATCATCATCGAGGCGTTGACCCCCATGGAGAGCAACACCATCTTTTTGCTGGACGACCTGGTGGAGCTGATCGAGGATCTGAACAGCGACCGCGTGAAATCCATGCTTGACACCGTCACCCCCCTCATCAACTACGAGCCCTATTATGAACACTTTGAAAAGCTGGGCGACAAGCTCGACTATATCCACTTTGTGGACAGCAACGGCATCGACCAGACCCACATGGGGATCGGCACCGGCGTATTGGACATGCGGGAGCTTTTGGATCTGATCCGTCGCTACCACTATGATGGCTGGCTGAGCATTGAGCTTCTGTCCTGTGGGGCGCGGGAGCCCGAAATTTATGCGGGCCGCGAAATCCGCGCCCTCCGCCGGCTTCTGTCAGAATTGGAGTAGTATCCCGGGCCTTCGTTTGCAGATATGCATAACCACATCCCCGGCCGCCGCGCAAACGCGCGGCGGCTTCTTTTTTTCGCGCTTGTTCGTTTGACATTCTGCCCTGTAATGTTATAATAAAGTTGTATGTTTTGCCGCATTTTCCGATGAAGAACGGTCAATGCTACAGTCGTTACCATTCTGAAGGAGGTACCGATTGTGAAAGCGTTTGACGATGAGGAAACCCGGCAGAACGCTCCCCAAAACAACGAAAAGCAGGACGAGGCCGAATCCGACGAACAGGAGACCGGCTCGCAGGCGCAGACCGAACAGATCGAGCGTACCGGCGGCATCACGACGGGCAAGGGCAAGCACACGATCCACTGCCTGACGATCATCGGGCAGATCGAGGGGCACTACATCCTGCCCGCGACCAACAAGACGACCAAATACGAGCATGTCATCCCCCAGCTGCTGGCGGTGGAGCAGGACCCCGACATCGAGGGGCTGGTCATCATCCTCAACACGGTGGGCGGCGACGTGGAGGCGGGCCTCGCGATCGCCGAGCTGCTGTCGGGGATGAAGAAGCCCACCGTCTCCCTCGTGCTCGGCGGCGGCCACTCGATCGGCGTGCCGCTCGCGGTGAGCGCGCGCAAGAGCTTCATCGTGCCGTCCGCCACGATGACGGTCCATCCGGTGCGGATGAACGGGCTGGTGCTCGGTGTGCCGCAGACCCTCTCCTACTTCGACAAGATGCAGGAGCGGATCGTCAAATTCGTCACCGACAACTCGAACATCACCCCCGAGCGGTTCCGCCAGCTCATGATGAACAAGGACGAGCTCGTCATGGACGTGGGCACCGTGCTCGACGGGCAGTCGGCGGTCGACGAGGGGCTCATCGACGCGCTCGGCGGCGTGTCCGACGTGATCGAGTCGCTCTACGCGATGATCGAGGGGCGGGAGGAAGCGTCATGATCCTGCACACGATCATCCCGCCCGAGCAGATCTTCCCGGGCGGTGAAAACGCCGCATACGAATACCAGGAGTTGCATAACAGTTATATACAAGGAGTAAATATCGACGGAAAATTTACCATTTCCCGGCTGATTTCCACCGATCCCAGGCTCTACCTCGACCCCCGGTACGCGCCGGGGGGCCAACTGTCAAAATAAGCCGGAGGGCGCGCCGCGCCCTACATAAAGGAGTCTGCCATGAGCGTGTTGGAGGCGTTTCTGCAGGGCGTCCTGCAGGGCCTGACCGAATTTCTCCCCGTGTCCAGCTCGGGACACCTCTCCCTCTTCCAGTATTTCACCGGGAACAGCGGCGACACCGGGTTCCTCTTCTCCATCCTGCTGCACGCGGGTACGCTGATCGCCGTGTTCATCGTCTTCCGCCGCACCATCGCCGACCTGATTCTCGAGGCGTTTTCCCTGCTGCGGGACCTCTTCACCGGGCGTTTCTCCGCCAAAAACATGTCCCCCAGCCGGCGGATGCTGCTTTTTCTGCTGCTCTCGCTTCTCCCGCTGACCGTGATGTTCCTCATCAAGGACTGGGTCGAGGGCTTTTCCACCGACAACGATGTGACGGTCGAGGGCTTCTGCTTCCTCCTCACCGGCGTCATGCTCCTGACCGCCTGCAAGCACGACCACGGCCGCAAGAACGCCTCCAGCATGAAGGCGAAGGACGCCGTCGCGGTCGGCGTGGCGCAGGTGGTCGCCACGATGCCCGGCATCTCCCGTTCCGGGTCCACCATCTCGGCCGGGATGCTGTGGGGCTTCGAGCGGGAATACGCCGTCACCTATTCGTTCATCCTCGGCATCCCCGCCGTGCTCGGCGCGATCATCTTCGAGGTGCCCGACGCCTTCCGCGAGGGGTCCGGGCTGCCCCTGCCCGTCATCCTCACCGGCTTTCTCACCTCGGCCGTCTTCGGCGTGCTCGCCATCAAGCTGGTGCAGTGGGTCGTCAAGGGCAACAAGCTCAAATATTTCGGCTGGTACACCCTCGCGCTCGGCGCCGTCATGCTCACCGTGGGCGTGATCGACAACTTCGCAGGGCATCCCATCCAGCAGTTCTTCATCGGCAAATAAACCGCAGTTGCTCAGGAGGGTATCATGGCCACCAAAACCTCATCCAATTCCCGCGGCAAATCCGCCGCAGCCACCCGCAAACGAAACGCCGCCCAGCAGCGCGCGCGGCGGCAGATCCACGCGATCATCCTCTTTGCGGTCGGCATCTTCGTCGCCGCGCTCACCCTGGTCAAGGGCTCGAGCGGCTGGAACTGGCTGCACAACGCCATGTTCGGCCTCTTCGGGTGGGGCGCGATCTTCGTCGCCGTCACCCTCCTGTACATAGCCGCGCTGCTCACGATGGACAAGCCCTTCAAGGCCCGTGCGTTTGAATGTGGCGTGCTGGTCGTCCTCTTCTGCGGCGCGCTGCAGATCTTCCAGATGGGCCTGCCCGAGAGCGACCACCTGCTGGACATGCTCGTCGAATGCATCCTGCGCGGCACCGAGGTCAAGAGCGGCGGCCTCTTCGGCGCGATCGCCGGGCTTCCGCTCCTGCACTTCTTCGGCAAGGTGGGCGCGGGGGTCGTCATCGTCCTGCTCATCTTCGTCTTCCTGATGCTGCTCACCGGCGGCACCCTCATCGGGCTCGCGCGCGCGGCGCACCAGCCCGTCAAAAAGATCGAGGAGACCTACGCCGACCAGATGCAGAAGCAGGAGGAGCGCCGCGCCGCCCGCGCCCAGGCCGCCCCGAAGACGCCCATCGACATCCCGCTCGACACCCCGCGCCGGGGCCGCAAAACCGCGAAGGCCGCTCCCGACCTCACCTCCGACGTGCCGCAGGCGGGCGCGCCGCCCGCGCCCCGGCCGAAGGCCGCCGCGATCGACATCCCGCTCGACGACGACTTCGACCCCGCGCTGGCGGGGGGCTTTTCGCTGCTGCCCGCCGACGAGGCGATGGAGTTCGTGCCCGCGCCCCAGCCGTCGATCGACGATCTCGTGAGCAAGGCGGCCACCGACACCGGCCGCTTCTCCTTCAAGGCGGAGCCCGCGCCCGAACCGGAGTCCGCGCCGCCCTTTGAGCCGGACCCCGTCCCCGCGCCGCCGCTCGACCGCGGCAAGCCGGACGAGGGCATCCAGATGGAGCTGGAGGCGGAATCCACCATCCCGGTGCACCCCGCCTATGTGAAGCCGCACGTCGGGCTGCTCAAGGAACCCCGCCGCAAGAGCGAGACGGACATCACCGACGAGATGCGCGCCAACGCCCAGCGGCTGGTGGACACGCTCGCCTCCTTCGGCGTGCAGACGCGCATCGTGGACATCTCCCGGGGCCCGGCGGTCACGCGGTATGAGCTTCAGCCGTCGGCGGGGGTCAAGATCAGCCGCATCACGGGACTGGCGGACGACATCGCGCTCAATCTCGCCTCGGCGGGGGTGCGCATCGAGGCCCCCATCCCCAACAAGGCCGCCGTCGGCATCGAGGTGCCCAACAAGGTGATCAGCGCGGTGTCCATCCGCGAGATCATCGACTCGAAGGAGTTCCAGGGCGCCAAGAGCAAGCTCACCGCCGCGCTCGGCCGCGACATCGCGGGCAATGTGACGCTGGCGGACATCTCCAAGATGCCCCACCTGCTCATCGCCGGCTCCACCGGCTCGGGCAAGTCGGTCTGCATCAACTCGATCATCATGTCCCTGCTCTATAAATCCACCCCCGAGGAGGTCCGCTTCCTCATGATCGACCCCAAGGTGGTCGAGCTGGGGGTCTATAACGGCATCCCGCAGCTGCTCGTGCCGGTCGTCACCGATCCGAAAAAGGCGGCGGGCGCCCTCTCGTGGGCGGTCACCGAGATGCTCAAGCGCTATAAGCTCTTCGCGGACAACTCGGTGCGCGACCTCTCCTCCTACAACCACCTCGCCGCCCGCACCGAGGGGATGACCACCCTGCCGCAGATCGTCATCATCATCGACGAGCTCGCCGACCTCATGATGGCCGCCCCCACCGAGGTGGAGGACTACATCTGCCGCCTCGCGCAGATGGCCCGCGCCGCCGGCATGCACCTCATCATCGCCACCCAGCGGCCGTCGGTCGACGTCATCACCGGCGTCATCAAGGCGAACATCCCCTCCCGCATCGCCTTCGCGGTGTCGTCGCAGGTGGACAGCCGCACCATTCTCGACATGGGCGGCGCGGAAAAGCTGCTCGGCCGCGGGGACATGCTCTTCAATCCCGTGGGCGCGGCCAAGCCGGTGCGCGTGCAGGGGTGCTTCGTCACCGACGAGGAGATCGAGGACGTGATCGCCTTCATCAAGAGCGACGCCTCCGCCGAGTACGACGAGGAGATCGTCAGCGAGATCGACAACCACGTCGTCGCCGGCAAGGGGAGCAAAAACGGCGGCGGCGATTCCGCGGCGGCGGGCGAGGACGCGGAGGACGAGATGCTCCTGCCCGCGATCGAATGCGTCGTCGAGGCGGGGATGGCCTCCACCTCCCTGCTCCAGCGCCGCCTCAAGCTCGGCTACGCGCGCGCCGCGCGCATCGTCGACGAGATGGAGCAGCGCGGCATCGTCGGCCCCTTCGAGGGCAGCAAGCCGCGCCAGGTGCTCATCTCCCCCGAGCGGTGGGCCGAAATGAAGCTGAACCGCGCCGATTAATAAAATTCGTCCCAGAGATGCCGCCCCCGGCGGCATCTCTCATTTCCGCCGCCCCGCGCGGCCGAGGAGCGTTACGATGTTTTTACCGCTGACCAAACAGGAGCTGCGCGAACGCGGATGGGACCGGCCGGATTTCATCTGCGTGACGGGCGACGCCTACGTCGACCACCCGAGCTTCGGGATCGCGATCGTCTCCCGCCTGCTGGAATCGCTCGGCTACCGGGTGGCGATGATCGCCCAGCCGGTGTCCGACGCGGACTACCTGCGTTTCGGCGCGCCGAAATACGGCTGGTGGGTGACGGGCGGCAACATCGATTCGATGGTCGCGCACTACACCGCCGCCAAGCGGAAACGCTCGGACGACGCCTATACCCCGGGCGGGAAGGCGGGCCGCCGCCCCGACCGCGCCACAACCGTCTACTGCAACAGGATCCGCGCCCTCTTCCCCGACGCGCAGATCGTCATCGGCGGGCTGGAGGCGTCGATGCGCCGCTTCGCCCACTACGACTACTGGGCGGACACGGTGATGCCCTCCATTCTGGTCGACAGCCGCGCCGACCTGCTCATCTTCGGCATGGGGGAAAAGCAGACGGAGCATATCGCGCGGGAGCTGGAAAAGGGCGTGCCCGCCCAAGAGATCCGCTGCAAGGGGGTCTGCTACCTCACCAATCAGCCGGGGCTGCCCGCCGACGCCGTGTCGGTGGCCTCCTACGCCAAGGTGAAGGAGAACAAGCTCTCCTACGCCAAGGCCACCCGCACCGAGATTGAGGAACAGGACGCGGTGCGCGGGCGCAAGATCATCCAGAAGCAGGGGGACGACTGCTTCCTCGTGCAAACCGAGCCGATGCCCCCGCTCACGACGGAGGAGCTCGACGCGGTGTTCGCCCTGCCCTTCGAGCGGATGTACCATCCCTCCTACGAGGCGCAGGGGGGCGTGGACGCGATCAAGGAGGTCGAGTTCTCGATCATGCACAACCGCGGCTGCTTCGGCAACTGCAACTTCTGCTCGATCGCCTTCCATCAGGGCCGCGCCGTCACCTGCCGCAGCGAGGAATCGGTCGTCGCCGAGGCGGAGGGCTTTCTCAAAAACCCGCGCTTTAAGGGGATCATCAGCGACGTGGGCGGCCCCTCCGCCAACTTCCGCCGTCCCTCCTGCAAAAAGCAGCTCTCCAAGGGCCTCTGCGCCGAGCGCAAATGCCTCGCGCCCACCCCCTGCCCCGCGCTCGAGGTCGACCACAGCGAATACCTGCACCTGCTGCGCCGCCTGCGCGGGCTGCCCGGGGTCAAACGGGTGTTCGTCCGCTCCGGCCTGCGCTACGACTATATGATGCTCGAACAGGACGACCGCTTTATGCGCGAGCTGCTCCAGTACCATGTGAGCGGCCAGCTCAAGGTCGCGCCCGAGCATTCAAGCGCCCACGTCCTCGACTGCATGGGAAAGCCCCACATCGAGGTCTACGAGAAGTTCGCCGAGCGGTTCTACCGCCTCACCAAACAGGTGGGCAAGGAGCAGTACCTCGTCCCCTACCTCATCTCCTCCCACCCCGGCTCCACGCTGAAGGACGCGGTCAACCTCGCGGTCTTCCTCAAAAAGCACCGCATCCGCCCCGAGCAGGTGCAGGACTTCTACCCCACGCCCGGCTCCGTCTCCACCTGCATGTTCTATACCGGGCTCGACCCCTATACCCTCAAGGAGGTGTTCGTCCCCCGCTCGCAGGAGGACAAATGGCTCCAGCGGTCGCTGCTCCAGTACTATAAGCCCGAGAACCGCCGCGCCGTGCTCACCGCGCTCCAGCGCACCGGCCGGATGGACCTCGTCGGAAACGGGCCGAACTGCCTGATCCCGCCCGACCGGCGCGCGCCCGACCGGGCGGCGGAAAAACCGGCGGGCCGCCAGGCGCCCGGCCGCGCGAAGGGCCGGGGGGAGCGGCGCGGCGCGCCGTCCCCGCGCGGGACGCCCCCCGCCCGTCCCGCGGGCGGGCGCGGCCCCGGATAGCGGGCCCGCGGGAACGTTTTCTCCATAAGGAAAGCGGACATTTTCTTCGGAAAATGTCCGCTTTTTTTGCTGCGCGAAAAAGGGCGCGCCTAGAGCAGGTGCAGCTTGATGCCCGCCTCCCCGATCCACTCCCGCCAGTCCTCGGGCAGGCCGGTGTCCGTCACGATCGCGTCGAACTGGGACAGGTGGGCGTAAAACGCCACCCGGACGTTGCCGAACTTGCTGGAATCGGTCACGAGGATGCGCGTCTTGGAGGAGCTGATGGCCGCCAGCTTGAGGTCCACCTCGTACTGGTAGGTGCAAGTGACCCCCAGCTCCCGGTGCACCCCGCCCGCCGAGAGGAAAACCTTGTTGGCGCGGAGGTTGTTGACCATCGCGACATTCTCGGGAGATTCGCACATGTCGGTGGCGTGGTGGTAGCTCCCGCCCCCCAGGATGAGCCGCCGGTTCGGCCTCTGCCGGAGCTGGTTGAAGACGCTGACGCTGAAGCACATGGCGGAAAAGTCCATGTCCGCCGGGATGTGACGGGGCAGGCGCTCGAGCGTGCTGCCCACGTCGAGGATGACCATGTCGCCCGGCTCGATCATCGACGCGGCGAAACGGGCGATCCGCTCCTTTTCCTCGAAGTGGGAGCTGTTTTCATAGGCCCACTCGTAGTCCGGTCCGATGACCGGCCGGGCCTGGGGGTTCTTGAGCAGGACGTGGCCGTGCGCGACGGTCACAATATCGCCGTCCATCAGCACCTCCAGGTCCCGGCGGACGGTCATTTCCGACACCTTCAGTTCCCCGGCCAGCTCCCGGACCGTGGAGGAGCGCCTTTGCTGCAGAAGCTCTGTCATCCGGTTGATCCGCAACAGTTTTTTGTCCAATCGAAGCAATCCCTTCCTGTTATGATCTTGCCAAATCATAACAAATTGTGTTGGAAAATTCAAGCATATGTGAATATTTTGTCAATACAGCGCCTGTTTTCTCCCACAAAAATCACAAAATGATTTATTTTGTGATTTTTTATGTGGCTTTCTCCCAAGCTCCCGGACCCCCATGTGGCCAATTCTCCGAATCTTTCCGCCCGCCCCCACATCCGTATTGCAATGCGTAAAAACGCCGTGTTAAGATGGGCTTGCAGCCGGTAATTCCGGTAACAGATTTTTTCACATTCCGCCTGCGGGCACAAAGCCGTTACACGCGAAACCTTTCAAGGAGGGGAAGACCATGCTCGAAATTCTGGCCGGCATGCTGCGCACCGCCGCCCCCATTCTGCTCGCCGCCATGGGCGGCGTCGTCTTTGAAAAATCCGGGGTGTTCACGATCGCACACGAGGGCATCATGCTCTTCGGCGCGTTTTTCGGCGTGCTGGGCGTCTACCTGACCGCCTCCCCCCTCATGGGAGTCGCCTTCGCGCTGACGGCGGGCGCGGTCTGCGGGCTGCTCTACATCTGGCTGACCGAGCGGCTGAGCGCCAACGCGACGATCGTCTCGATCGGCATCAACACGCTGGCGATCGGCGCCACCACCTACATGATGAAGATGATCTTCGGGGACGCCGGGACGGTCGGGAACCCGCGCATCATCGGCCTCCCGCGGATTTCGATCCCCCTGTTCGACCGGGTCCCCTTCCTGGACAAGGTGCTCAACAACCACACCGCGCTGGTCTACGTCTCCCTGCTCCTCGTCGCGGCCCTCCACTTCCTGCTCTTCCACACCCACCTCGGCATCTCCCTGCGCGCCGTGGGGGAAAAGCCGGAGGCCGCGGCCGCCGCCGGGATCCCCGTCTACCGCTACCGGCTGGCCGCCTCCGTCTTCGCGGGGATGCTCTGTGGGCTGGCGGGGGTGCACCTCTCCCTCGGGTACGTCAAGATGTTCACCGAGAACATCACGGCGGGGCGCGGGTTCTTCGCCTACACGGCGGTCGTCTTCGGGCACGCCAACCCCTTCGCCGCGGCGCTCGCGAGCTTTGTGTTCGGGCTCGCGGAGGTCGTCACCTTCCGCGTCCAGAACCTGAACCTCCCTGGGCCGCTCGTGCTCACCATTCCCTATCTCGTCACGCTTGCGGTGCTGATTCTGCGCAACCTGCGCCTGAAAAAGCCCGCCGTCCATAAGCCAAACCCAGCCGCGACCAACAACTAAACCGAAAAAGGGGGATTTCCATGGCAGTACCAATTCAAAAGATGCTCGACTTCTCGGGGAAAACCGTGATCGTCACCGGCGGCCGCGCCGGGCTCGGCTCGGGGATCGCAAAGCGGTTCGCCGAGACGGGGGCCAACGTCGTGATCACCTACCGCACCGAGGACCCGGCGCACCCCGCCGCCGAGGTGGTGGCGGAGATCGAAAAACGCGGCGCCAAAGGGCTTGCCATCCGCACCGACGTGCGGGACGCCGCCAGGAGCCGGGAGATGATCGCCAAGGCGGCGGAGGTCTTCGGCCGGGTGGATATGCTGGTCAACAACGCGGGCATCTATCCGCACCACGACCTGCTCACCGTGGGCGAGGCCGAATGGGACGACATGCACCAGTCCAACCTGCGGGGCGCCTTCTTCTGCGCGCAGGCCGCCGCCAACCAGATGATCCGCCAGGGGACGGGCGGCGCCATCGTCAACATCCTCTCGATCAACGCCTTCCGGCCGATGGCCGACGGGCTCGTCTACGGCTCCTCCAAGGCGGGGCTCGAGATGGTCACGCGCTGCATGGCCTTTGAGCTCGGAAAGTACGGCATCCGCGTCAACGCGGTCGCGCCCGGGCTCATCGACGCGCCCGGCCTCGACCAGAACGTCCCCGGCTGGCGGGAACGCTACAGCGACCGGGCCCCTCTCGGGCGGATCGCGCAGCACGTCGACATCGCCGACGTCTGCATCTTCTGCTGCAGCGAGCTCTCCGCATGGGTGACGGGAGAGACCATCCTGGCCGACGGCGGCGTCATGCTCGCCGAGGCCTACTAGAGAAGGAGGCTTCCATGAACGACTATTACTCCCTCAAAAGCCGCGTCGCCATCGTCACGGGCGGCGGCAGCGGGCTCGGCCTCGGCATCGCCCGGGCGCTCGGCCAGCTCGGCGCGTCCGTCATGCTCTGCGACATCAACGAATCGAGCCTGCGCAGGGCGGCCGAGGAGCTCCGGCTGGAGGGGATCGACGCCGCCGCCAGCTACTGCGACGTGACCAAGCCCGACACCGTGCGGGACTCGCTGGAACGCGCGCGCCAGGTCCTCGGCGTGCCAGACATCCTCGTGAACAACGCGGGCGTCACGCTGATGCAGGATATCTTCGAGATCGGGGACAAGGACTGGGATTTCATTCTGGGCGTCAACGTCAAGGGGCTCTTCCGGATGACCCAGCTCTTCGCGGACGGGCTGCGCCGGGCGGGAAAGGGCGGCAACGTCGTCAACCTCTCCTCCAACGGCGCCAAGGTCACCTACGACGACCAGGTGCACTACTGCGCCTCCAAGGCGGCGGTCAGCAACATGACCCAGTGCATGGCCTCCAACTTCGCCCCGCTGGGCATCAACGTCAACGCGGTCTGCCCGGGCGCGGTGGACACCGCCATGCTCCGGGCCTGCATGGCCGCCACCGAGCAGCAGACGGGCGGCAGGGTGACCGTCGCCGACTGCGAAAGGACCTGGGGCCCGCCCCAGCTCGGCAGGCTGATCCAGCCGGTCGAGGTCGGCCGGGTCGTCGCCTTCCTCTGCACGCCCGCCGCCGCGATGATCCGCGGCCAGTCGATCAACGTGGACGCCGGGAACACCAAATTCTGACGATGAATAAGGAGGGAATCTCATGAAAAAGGCTCTCGCTCTCATGCTCGTTTTGACCCTGTCCCTTTCCCTGCTGGCAGGCTGCGGCGGCAGTCCGGCCGCCTCCCTCGCTCCCGACAGCGGCGCGCAGGCCGCCCCGGCCGCCTCCCAGGAACCCGCCCCCGCTTCCGGCGGACGCCGCGTCGTCATGGTGATCCCCCAGAGTCTCGGCGACTCCGGGCCGATGGACAGCCTCAAGCAGAATCTTGAGAAGGCCGCCGGGGAGTTCGGCCTCGAAACCTCCATCTACGAGGCGCTCGAGCCCTCCCAGCACGAGGAGGTCGTCCGCACCTTCGCGCGCGAGGGGGTCGACATGATCATCTGCGCCATGCCCACCATGGTGGAGGCGCTCAAGGCCGTGGCCCCCGAGTTTCCCGACACCAAATTCTGCATGGTCTTCCCGCTCGAGGAGATCGAGATGGACAACGTCGTCTGCGTCGACTTCGCCACCTGGGAGGGCTACTACCTGTGCGGCGTCCTCGCCGGCCACATGACCAAGGTCAACCAGGCCGGGCACGTCATCGGCGCCGAGCAGAGCGCGCTGATCGCCAACTACAACGCCTTCAAGGCGGGCGGAAAATCGGTCAACCCCGACTTTGACGTGCTCCTCTCCAACGCGAACTCCTTCGACGACCCCGCCAAGGGCAAGGAGGCCGCCATCAGCCTAATCGACCAGGGCTGCGACCTGATCATCACCGACTGCGCCGCCACCGCGATGGGCGTCATCGAGGCGGGCGAGGAGAAGGGCGTCTTCATCATCGGCGACTCCTCCCCCCACAACGAGATTTCCCCCGCGGTCGTGCTGGCCGACACGATGACCCAGTTCGGCCCCGCCATGTACTCGGTGGTCAGTGAATTCGCCAACGGCAGCTTCTCCCCCGGCACCCACTTCTCCACGCTGGCGGAGGGCGGCATCGGCATCACCGTGAGCCCGCTCATCTCCGAGCACCTCAGCGCGGAGGACAAGGCCGCCTTTGACGAGGGCGTGGCCGACGTGGAAGCCGTCTCCGAAAAGATCAAGGCCGGCGAGCTGACGGTCGAGCGCAACATTCAGAAATGACACACCAGTGGACCGGCCCGCGCCCTCTGGGCGCGGCCGGTTCCACGCGACCGGGATGCGGCAGGTGACTTTGATGAATCCTGAATACGATCTGGAGCTCTCCGGCATCACCAAGCGGTTCGGCGCGACGCTCGCCAACGACCACATCCATTTCGGCGTGAAAAAGGGCGAGGTCCATTCGCTGATCGGTGAAAACGGCGCGGGAAAGAGCACCCTCATGAATATCCTCTACGGGCTTCTGCGCCCCGACGAGGGGGAGATCCGCCTCGGCGGGAAGCCGCTCGTGCTGCGCAGCCCCAAGGACGCCATCGCCAACGGCATCGGGATGGTGCACCAGCATTTCATGCTCTCCCCCTCCCTGACCGTCGCGGAAAACATCGTGCTCGGGCACCGGCCGCCCGGGCAGCGGGTGCTGTGGAAGCCCCGCGAGATGGAACGCCACCTCGAGGCGATCAGGCGGGACTTCGACGTCGACCTCCCGCTGGACGCGCCGGTGAGCAGCCTCACCGTCGGGCTGATGCAGCGGATCGAGATCGTCAAGACGCTCTACCGCGGGGCGAAAATCCTCATCCTCGACGAGCCCACCGCGGTGCTCACCCCGCAGGAGAGCGAGGAGCTCTTCCACACCGTCCGCAAGCTCTCGCAGGCCGGGCACACCGTCATCTTCATCTCCCACAAGCTGCGGGAGGTGATGGAGATCTCCGACCGGATCACCGTCCTGCGGGCGGGGAGGTCGGTCGACACGGTGAACAAATCCGACGTGACCCCCCGCCTTCTCGCCCAGATGATGATCGGGCGGGAGATCCGGGGGCTCGTGCCCAAGGATACCGACCGGGGGCCGGTCGCGCTCTCGGTCGAGGACCTCGCGGTCCCCGGGGACCGCGGCACGCTGGAGGTGCGGGGGCTCTCCTTCGAGCTGCGCATGGGGGAGATCCTCGGCGTGGCGGGCGTGGAGGGCAACGGGCAGACCGAGCTGGCCGAGGCGGTCATCGGGGTCCGCCGCCCCGCTGCGGGCCGCATCGAAATGCAGGGGGAGGAGATCACCCGCATGCCGGTCGGCAAACGGTTTGAGCGGGGGCTCGCGCACATCCCGCAGGACCGCGTCAAGGAGGGGCTCATCCTTGACTTCCCCCTCACCGACAACCTCGTCCTCAGCATCCGGAACGGCCCGCCCGTCTCGAAGCACGGGGTCATAGACTGGAGGGCGGCGCAGACGGTCAGCCGAAAGCTCATCGCGGACTATCAGATCAAGGCGTCCTCCCCCGAGGAGGCCTGCAAAAACCTTTCGGGCGGCAACATGCAGAAGGTGGTCGTGGCGCGCGAGCTCTCCAAGAAGCCCCGCGTCATCATCGCCTGCCAGCCGACCCGCGGGGTGGACATCGGCGCGTCGGAGTACATCCGCAGGATGCTCATGGAGATGCGCGACGCGGGCAACGCCGTGCTGCTCATCTCCGCCGACCTCGACGAGGTCATGGAGCTCAGCGACCGGATCATGGTCATGTACGGCGGCAGGAAGACCGGCGAGCTGCTGCGCGCCGAGGCGGACGAGCACAAGCTCGGGCGGATGATGTTCGGCATCACGGAAAGCGAGGAGGCGGAGGGATGAATCAAAAAGCGGTACGGTTTTTCCGGGGGCTCGCGCGCATCCTGCTCATCCTGCTGTGCGCCTTCGCGCTCAACACGCTGGTGCTGCTCGCCAGCGGCAAAAGCCCCGCCACCATCTATTCCGCCCTCTTCAAGGGCGCGTTCGGCGGCGTCTACAACCTGGCGCGCTCGCTGCGCTGGGCCACCCCGCTCGTCTTCACCGGGCTCGCCTTCGCGGTCTCCTCCCGGTGCGGCATCTTCAACATCGGCGCGGCCGGCCAGCTCTACCTGGGCGCCTTCGCCGCCACGGCGGTGGGCCTCGCCCTGCCAGGCGCGCCCCGCCTTGTGGTCCTTCCTCTCGCCATGCTGGCCGGAATGGCCGCCGGGATGCTCTGGTCGGTGCTCGCCGGCTCCATCAGCATCCGCTTCGGGGCGAGCATCGTGGTGGTCACGCTCATGCTCAACTACGTGGCCACCCTCTTCACCGAATATCTCGTGCGATATCCCTATTACGAGCCGGGCACCCTCGGGGAGAGCGGCTCGACCGCCTACATCCCGGAGGGCTCCCGCCTGACCGTGCTGATCGGCGGCACCAACGTCACCACCGGGATCCTGATCGCGCTCATCGCGGTGGCGGTCATCGCCTTTTTCGACGCGAAGAGCGTCATCGGCTACGAGTGCCGGGTCATCGGCGCGAACGAACGGTTCGCCGAGTTTTCCGGCCTGCGGGTCGGCGGCCGGCAGATGCTCGTCTACGCCGTCAGCGGCGCCATCGCGGGGCTGGGCGGCGCGGTCGAAATCCTCGGGAATTACGGGCGGTTCATGATCGATTTCTCCCCCGACGTGGGCTTCGACGGCATCGTCGTCTCCCTGCTCGCGGGCGGAAATCCCGCGCTCGTGCCCCTCTCCGCCTTCTTTATGGGGGCCATGACGAGCGGGTCCATCGCGATCGAGATGTTCGGCGGCGTCCCCAAGGCCATGGCCAAAATTCTCATGGGGATCGTCATTGTCATCATCACCGTACAGAAGCTGCCGCAGCTCCGCGCAAGATTCCGGGCGGCGGCTTCCGGCCAGTGAAATCATCAAACCAGGAAAGGACCATAAGCACATGAAAAAAACCTATCTGCGGATTTCCCCGGAGGTCGAGGCGACACTTGCCGAAAACAGGCCGGTGGTGGCGCTGGAAAGCACCATCATCTCCCACGGCATGCCCTACCCGCAAAACGTCGAGACCGCCCTCGAGGTGGACCGGATCATCCGGGAAAAGGGCGTCGTCCCCGCGACCATCGGCGTCATCCACGGGGAGATCATCGTCGGCATGGACCGCGATGAGATCACCTATATGGGCAAGGCCGGCCTCGCGGTCCGCAAGCTCTCCCGGCGGGACATAGGCGCGGCCGTCGCCCTCGGACTGGACGGCGCGACCACCAGCGCGGCGACCTCGATCATCGCGCACCTGGCGGGCATCCGCATCTTCGCGACCGGCGGGCTCGGCGGCGTCCACCGCGGCGCGCCGGAATCCTTCGATATCTCCGCCGACCTCGATGAAATCGCGCGCACGCCCGTGCTGACCGTCTGCGCGGGGCCCAAGGCCATCCTCGACATCCCGCTCACCCTCGAATACCTCGAGACGAAGGGCGTCCCGGTCGTCAGCTACCGCTCCGACCGCCTGCCCGCCTTCTATTCCTCCCAAAGCCCCTACAGCCCGGATTACCGGCTGGACGACCCCGCCGACATCGCCCGGATTTTCCACCTCCAGCAGGAGATGGGGCTCTCCAACGGCATGCTGGTCTGCAATCCCGTGCCAGAGCAGTATGAAATCCCGCAGGAGGAGATCAACCCGGTCATCGAACAGGCCGTCCGGGAGGCCGAGGAGAAGGGCGTCCACGGCAAGGATTCCACCCCCTTCCTGCTCGACCGGGTCAAGCAGATCACCGGGGGGCGCAGCCTCGACACCAACATCCAGCTGGTTTACAACAACGTCCGCCTTGCAAGCGAAATCGCCAAGGCGCTCGCCGCGCTTTCGGCGGGAGAACTCTGAAAATACGTGTGGAAGAACGCGGGCGGGCGGACGCGGCTCCCCCGCCTGCGGATGAGGAGTCATCATGGCAGGAAGGATCGAACTGGCGGTGTTCGGACACACCACCCGCGATTTTATCGTCACCTATGACGGCAGGCTCCAGCTCGGATATCTGGGCGGCGGCGGCATGAACGCCGCCGCCGGGGCGTCCTACTGGGCGAAGGACGGGGAAGTCGGGCTCGTCACGCGGCGGGCCTCCGCCATGCCCCCCGCCCTGCTCGAACCGCTGGCCCGGCATCCCGGCCTCGACATCGAGGGGGTGCGGGTGATGGAGGGGGAGGGCATCAAGCTGTGGCTGCTCTACGACCTCGACGGCTACCGCCACTGGGTCAAGCACCACGATTCCGCCAACCGCATGGAGGCGGCGCCCGCCCCCGGGGACATCC
>NZ_JAPJQF010000083.1:0-6375 GCF_030825285.1 Anaerotruncus massiliensis (ex Togo et al. 2026) | reverse complement strand
GGTTCCTTTCTTGGGCACGCAAGAAAGGAACTCGCTGTCGGTCGACTACCGACAACTTCCTCCGCTCACTGAGCGGCGGCCCCGATCGCCTCCTGCACCGCCCCGCGGGAAAGCTCGGCGGCGGAGCCGCTCAGCGCGAGCCCGCCATCCCGCATGACGGCGATGTTGTCGCAGAGGCCGAACGCCTCGTCGATGTCGGCGGTGAGCCAGAGGACGGCCGCGCCCTTCTGGAGGAGCTTGTTCATCTCAAAATAGAGCCGCATTTTAGCGGGGATGTCCACGCCGGCGGTCGGCTCGCAGAGCAGGTAGACGAACGCCTGCTTGCGCATCGCGCGTTCCACCAGCTCCCGCTGGCGGTTGCCGCCCGTGATGTACTCCTGCTGCGGCCGGAGCATGACGTAGTTGCCGAGAGCCTTGCCCACGCTGGCCATCAGCCGTTTGGCGGAGATTGCCATGCGGCTGGCGGAGGTGTCCTGCTTGCCCGCGTTGACCGCGATCTCGCTTTCGCGGATCTCCTCCTCGTCCTCCTGGCTGGAGGCGAGCACGATGCCCGCCCTCACCGCCGTGATCGGCGAGGGAATCTCCAGCGGGGCGCCGTTTAAGAAGATCTTCCCCGTCGTCTTTCCGAGTCCCGCGAGGCTGCGCGCGACGCTGAGCTTGCCCGACTGGGCGCCGCCCATGAACGCGGTCACCTGCCCGGCGCGCAGCGAAAGGCTCACGCCGGAGAAGTTCGGCCCCGAGAAGTCCTCGAGGCGCAGGACCTCCTTCCCGGCCTCCGGACGCTCGCGGTAATAGATGTTTTCCGACTTGATGCCGTAGACCGCCTCAATCAGCGCCTTCTCGTCGAATTCACCGGCGGGCGCGCTGCGCACGATCTCCCCGTCCTCCATGACCGAGATCGTGTCCGCGACCGCGAGCACCTCGTTCAGGTCGTGGGAAATGATCAGGAAGGCGCGGCCCTCCTGCTTGAGCCCGGCAATCGCGTCGTAAAGCCGCTGCTTTTCGCTCTCGTTGAGGTGGGTGGAGGGCTCGTCCAGCAGGATGATCCGCCCGTCGGTGACGATCGCGCGGGCGATCGCCGTGAGCTGGCGTTCCGCGTCGGTGAGGTTGCCCATCGGCGCGCGCGGGTCGATCTGGACGTTCATCTGGCGGAAGACCTCCTCACACCGGTGGAGCATCCGCCTGTTGTCCACCAGCCCGAGCTTGCCGCCCATGCGCAGCTCGTTGCCGAAAAAAAGGTTCTCATAGACCGGCAGGTTCGCAAACATCTGCTGGTGCTGCGCCACGAGGATCAGCCCGTTTTTGACCGCGTCGGAGGTGTTTCGGATCTCGGCGGGCTGCCCGTCGATCAGCACCTGCCCTCTGTCGGGCGTAAAAACGCCCATGATCGTGGAAAAGAGGGTGCTTTTGCCCGAGGCGTTGCGCCCCACCAGCGCGTGCACCTCGCCGGGGCGCAGCGCAAGGTTGATCCCCCGCAGATAAAATTCGCTGCTGATGCGGCGGCTGACGCCGCGCAGTTCCAGCAGATACCGTTCTTCCATCCCTACTCCCCTCAATTCTTCCGGGCGGCTTCCAGCACCGCCGTCACCGCCTCGACATTGACCCCGCGGTCCTCGTCGAACCGCGCGCGGTTCAGGTAGCCGCGCAGCTTGCCCATCTTGATGACCTCCGGAGATTTGATATAGCTGATCGTCTTCTTGCCGTTAAAGGTGATGACCGCCACCTGCTCGACCGGCACCCGGTGCCCCGCGTCCCGGCAGAGGGTGAGCACCCGGCCGGAGCACTGGGCCGCCGCCCTGCGCGGGTTGGGCACCGAATACCGCTTGCCTTCGTCCGCGATGACCCACTGCTCCTCGTCGGGCCCGCCGAAGTATTCCCCGGCGTAGCAGAGGTCATAGACGAGCAGAACGCCGAAATAACCCACAAGGATGTGATCCGCCCAGCCGGAAAGCCCGTTCGAGACGAGCACGGGGCTGTCGATCACCTTGTAGCCGCGCGGCGCGGCAAAACTGCGCAGCGCGCGCGAAACCTTCCTACGCTCCGAATCCTCCGTGCGGGGGTGCAGTTTTTTGTAGAGCACCAGCGCGGCGCCGGCGGCCAGCACCGCCACGCCGAAAAAGATCAAAAGTCCCCAAAACGTATCCATGTCCAACGCCCTTTCCCTATAGAATCGCCTTTGCTAATGATAGCAAATCGCGGCGGTTTTTGCAAGAACGCGGGCGCCCCGGGCGGCCCGCTTGACTAACCGGGGAAATCCGTTATACTTAAAAGGTGCCGAAACGGCCGGAAGGGAGGCTTCCGCCTTGAAAAGAACCATCGCGCTCCTCTGCGCGCTGCTCCTCTGCCTGACGGGCTGCCGTTCGGAGGGGCCCGGGCAGGACGCCGCCGTCGAAAGCGCCGGTCCCCTTGTGGAGACCGCCGAACCGGAAACGGCGATCGAAAAAATCTACGAGAACGTGACCGTCCGCGGGCTCGCCGACGCGTCGGACGACGACCTGACCGATAAATTTTTCCTCGACGTCTCGATGCTCGACAGCTACTGGGTGCGTTTTTCCTCGGGGGATTTCGGGCTGGCCGACGTCTTCATCCTCAAGCCGTCCGAGGGGATGGAACCCAAGGTGCGCGACGCGCTCGAGCAGGTGAAGCTCAACCGCGCCAAGGAGTTTGAAAACTACGACGTCTACGACGCCCACCAGATCGCGCAGGACGCGGTCATCTATGAGCAGGGCGGCTATCTCATCATGCTCATGCTCGCGGACACCGACGCCGCGCGGGACGTCATCGACCAGTACATTCCGAAGATTTGAGGGAAAGGGGCCGCGAGGCCCCTTTTTTGCCGCGTTTTCGCGGCGCGGACATGCTATCCTGTCCGGAGGACGGGCCCGCGCCCGCCCCGGCTTTCGGCGGGTTTTCCGCCGTTTTGCCGCCGGAAGTTCCCCAAAAGCCCGCGGCTGTGCTATAATGCAGGCAGGGAATTTTTTCCTGTTTTCGGCCGCGCCGCCGGAACCGGTGGTTCCTTTCCATTTTCGCCAAGGAGGTTTGCGCCATGCCCCAGTCCCACTCCGCCGGGAAACCCGGCCGCGTCCTGCTCTTCGACGAGCTGCGGGGCCTGTCCATCCTGCTGGTCGTCATCTACCACGGCGCCTTCGACCTGATCGCCGTCTACGGCGTCAGCATCCCCATCTTCGACGCGCCGCTGCTCCAGAAGTTCCTGCAGCCCCTCTTCGCCGGGCTCTTCGTCTTCATTTCGGGCGCCGTCTCCCGTTACTCCCGCAGCAACCTGCGGCGCGGGCTCGCCTGCTTCGCCTGCGGGCTGCTCATCACCCTCGTCACCGGCCTGCTCCCGATGGTGCCCGACCGCTTTGGCATCCTCCACCTGCTCGGCGCGAGCATGGTCCTCTTCGCGCTGCTGCGCCCCCTGCTCGACCGGATTCCCACCGCCGCCGGGTTCCTTCTCTTTTTCACCCTCTTCTTTTTCTGCCGGAGGGTGCCGGACGGCGTCTTCGGCTTTCCGCCCCTCGCCGCGCAGCTGCCCGAAAGCTGGTACACCGCCAGCCCCTGGCTCTTCCCCCTCGGGTTTCCCCAGCCCTGGTTTGAATCCGCCGACTACTTCCCCATCCTCCCCTGGACCCTTCTCTTTTTCGCGGGGTCCTATCTCGGGGTGTGGGCGCGCGCGGGCAGGCTGCCCTCTTTCTGCTACCGGGGACGCCTTCCCGCCCTCCAGACGGTCGGGCGCAAAAGCCTCTGGATCTACCTGCTGCACCAGCCGGTGCTCGTCCTCCTGCTCGGCGCATTCGTCTGGCTCGCACGCGGCGTGCTCGGCCTGCCCATCTGAGCGGGCGGCCCGGACCCCTCGCGGCGCAAAAAAAGGGCCGGATGCTCTGCAACATCCGGTCCAAGCTGTTTGAGGTGTGTTTTGAGGAGGGTAGAGATACTCAAAATGTTTGCGGCTAATCTTGAGTACATCTTTATTATAACCATTTTTCCGGGTGGTTTGTTAAGGATTCATGGCTACTTTTTAAAAAAAAGTCACTCTTTTTATAAACGAAATTTGAATATTGGTAACACCCGTTTCATCCTGTTAAAGTTTTTAGAACATACGTTTGCATTTTGGGACGTCTTCTGCTATACTGGAACCGAAAACAAACCATGCGGGAGGTGCCCATATGCAGCAGTTGTCACCGCGGGAGGCCGACATTCTCGAGGTTATCCGCACATCGATTGACGCCGGCGTGGTCCCCAGCGTCCGGGAGATCTGCGCGCGGCTGGGGATCAAATCGACCTCGACCGTGCACCGCTACCTCACGAGCCTCCAGGAGAAGGGGTACATCCTGCGGGAGGACAACCTCAACCGCTCGATCCGCCTGCCCCACAGCGAGGTGACGCGGGTCCCCGTCGTCGGCACGGTGGCCGCCGGACAGCCGATCCTGGCGGAGGAGGTCATCGAGGACTACCTGCCCGTCGCGCTGCACGGGGACGCGAAGGAGCTCTTCGCCCTGCGGGTGCGGGGGGACAGCATGATCAACGTCGGCATCTTCGACGGCGACCTGATCGTGGCGCGGCGCTGCGAGACCGCCCGCAACGGCGAGATCGTCGTCGCGCTGGTGGACGACGAGGCGACCGTCAAGCGCTTTTACAAGGAGAACGGCGGCTACCGCCTCCAGCCGGAGAACGACGCGATGGAGCCGATCTATACCGACCATGTGGTCGTCCTCGGGCGGGTGGCCGCCCTCTACCGGGAGTTCTGAAACTTTTGCCGCCGAGGGCGGCGGAAAGGCGGGGTTTCTGCTTGATTCGGGCAATCTTCTTTGACATCGACGGGACGCTGGTGAGCTTTTCGACCCACCGCATCCCCGAAAGCACCTGGCGCGCGCTCGACGAGGCACGCCGGAAGGGGGTCCTCCTCTTCATCGCCACCGGGCGGCACACCTCCGTCATGCAGGAGGGGCACATCCTCGGCGACTTCCCCTACGACGGCTATATCACGCTCAACGGGCAGTACTGCTATACGCGGGAGGGCATGGTCCACCAGAACTGCGTGCCCCCCGCCGACATCCGCGCACTCGTGGAGCTGCTCGACCGCGATCCCTTCCCCTGCCTCTTCATGGAGAAGGACCGGATCTACGCCAACCGGATCGACGACAACATGCGTTCGGCCCACAAGGCGGTGAATCTTCCGCTGCCCGAGGTGGCGGACTACCACCGCGCGCTCCACCACGACGTCTACCAGCTCAACTTTTTCCTCACCCCCGAGGAGGAGTCCTACCCCCTCTCGCGGATGCCCGGCTGCGCCGCCACCCGGTGGAGCCCCTACTTTTCCGACATCACCCCGCGCGGCGGCTCCAAACGCATCGGGATTGAAAAGATGCTCGCCCACTTCGGCATTCCGGCCTCGGATACGATGGCCTTCGGGGACGGCGGCAACGACATCGAGATGCTGCGCTTCGCGGGCGTGGGCGTCGCGATGGGAAACGCGGGCGAGGAGGTTCGGCAGGCCGCCGACGACGTCACCGACGACGTCGACCACGACGGTATCCAAAACGCGCTGCGCCGGTTCGGCGTCATCTAAAAAAGAAGCCCCCCGCAAGGGGGGCTTCTTTTTAGCCGTTGGGTCTCAGTCCTTGCCGCGGACCGCGAAGAGCAGGTCGATCGACGGGGCTTTGCCCACGCTCTTTTCGGTGTGCAGCTCATATTCCAGGTTGCGCGCCGCATAGCCGCTCCCGGGAAGCCACTTCGTATAGAAATATCGCTTGGCCTCCCCCACCGCCGGGCCCCACAGAAACCCGAGCTTGGGGCGGACGGTGATCCGCGCGTAAAGGCCCGCCTCCAGCGTGAAGGCGGCGAGCGGCGGGGCCGCAAAATTCCCCGCAATCAAAAGCTCGAACGCCTCCGTCCGCGGGTCGTAATTCCGGGAGAGGACATAAAGGGGCAGGACCTCCCCCTCTTTTTTCCCGACGGCCTGATAATATTCCGCCGAGAGGCGGGGGATATCCTTCGAGACCGTCCGGTCGCTCGATTTGCCCCAGACGCCGTGGATTTCCTGCGCTTCCATCGTTTCCAGCGTAACGGTCAGGTTGGCCATATCGCATCCGCTCCGTTCTTTTTCAGCTCTCTTTCATCCTATCACTCCGCTCCCCCCGGTGCAAGGGCCCGCGGCCGGGAAAAAGAAAAAGCAGCAACATTGCTGTTGCTGCTTTTTGCGCCGGCACAGTCCTATCTTCCCGGGAAGTCTCCCTCCAAGTATTTTCGGCACCGCTGAGCTTAACTTCCGTGTTCGGGATGGGAACGGGTGGGACCTCAGCGTCATATGCACCAACGAATGGCTCCCCCTGTCTGGCTCGAACAGACGACCCTGCGGTTAACAGCCGCATGCTC
>NZ_JAPJQF010000082.1:0-6509 GCF_030825285.1 Anaerotruncus massiliensis (ex Togo et al. 2026) | reverse complement strand
CGCTCTGCGGCGCTCGCCGCAGGCGAGGAGCGCATCTATGCCCGGGCAGGCCGCCTAAGCCCCTCGTGCCCTTCTTTGGTTCCTTTCTTGGGCACGCAAGAAAGGAACTCGCCGTCGGTCGACTACCGACAAGCTCTGCCGCTCCCCGGGCGGCAAATAATCACCCCCCGTGCAGGGCAAACTCCGCCACCTTGTGCAGAATCCTCACGTCGACGAGCGCGTCGAGACTGGTTCCTTCGGGCGTGTACTCCTGCGAAAAGACCTTGCCGCCCGCCATGATCTCATTGACCAGACCCGAGCGGTCGTAGGGGATGAGCAGGCGCAGCCGCCGATGGGTGGGCGCAAGGGCGGCGGCGGTCTTCTGGAGCAGGTCGTCGAAGCCGAAGCCGGTTTTCGCCGAGAGCAGGACGGTGCGCTCCCCAAAGAGGAGCGGCGCCTCGGAGATGAGGTCGCATTTGTTGAGCAGCACGAGCATCGGCTTGTCGCCCACGCCGAGCTCCTCCATCAGACGGCGGGTGACGGCCACCTGCTCGTCCGTCTCGTCGGAGGAGGCGTCGCACACGCACCAGAGCAGGTCGGCGTTCGCCGCCTCCTCGAGGGTGGATTTGAACGCCTCGACAAGCTGGTGGGGCAGCCGCCGCACCAGCCCGACCGTGTCGATCAGCAGGACCTCCCGTCCGTCCGGCAGGGAGAGCGCGCGCGAGGTCGGGTCGAGGGTTGCGAAGAGCTTGTCCTCGACGAGCACCCCCGCGTTGGTCAGGGCGTTCAGGAGGGTCGATTTGCCGACGTTGGTGTAGCCGACGATCGCAACGGTCGTGACCCCCTCCTTTTTGCGGCGGGCGCGCAGGAGTCCCCGCCGCTTTTCCAGCTCGGCGAGCTGGTCCTGCAGCGCGGCGATCCGCCGCCGGATGTGCCGGCGGTCGGTTTCGAGCTGGCTTTCGCCCGGGCCGCGCGTGCCGATGCCGCCGCCCAGCCGGGAGAGAGCGCCCCCCAGCCCCGTGAGCCGGGGCAGCCGGTAGCGCAGCTGCGCCAGCTCGACCTGCAGTTTCCCCTCGGCGGTGACGGCCCGCCGGGCGAAGATGTCGAGGATGAGGGTGGTGCGGTCGATGACCGGCACGCCGCACGCGTCCTCGATGTTGCGCATCTGCGCCGGAGAGAGCTCGCAGTCGAAGACGACGAGGTCCGCGCCGTCCCCCTTGCAGAATTCCGCGATCTCCGAAAGCCGCCCGCTACCGATCACCGTGGCCGGGTCGAAGCCACTCCGCTTCTGGAGCACCTTGGCGGCGGTCTCCGCGCCGGCGGTTACGGCAAGCTCCTCAAGCTCGTCGAGGGACACCTGCGCGTCATACTCCCCCGTGTCCACCGCGACGAGCACCGCGCGCTGCTTTTTTTCCACATTGTTTTCGATCATCCGCCTGCTCCCTTCCCCCTTTGTCCGGGGCTTTCCGCGCCCCTGCGGGGGCGGCAATCTTTTTTCCAGATTCTTTGCATTGAACCCGGGGCGTTTATGGGCTAAACTCAAACTAGAAATCATGAATTGGATGTGAACAACCGATGAAGCTCAACCTGATCGCCAGCATCCCCCTGCGCCCCGTCATCGAACGCATGCTCTCCGCCTCTCCCCATCGGCTGGAGCCGGTCTATCTGCCCGCGGCCCGCGCCGACCGGCCCGCATTCCTGCGTGAGCGGATCGCACGCGCGGAGGGCTTTGACGCGCTGCTGCTCGCGGACGGCGCGGAGCTGCTGGACGGGGAGGGCCTCGCGGCGGGAACCGTCCCGCTCGTTCTGCCGCGCGTACATAACTGCGTTTCCCTGCTGCTCGGCGGCGCGCCCCTCTACCGCGGCCTCTTCGGCCTGCACGGCGGCGAGCTCTGCTGGCGGGCCCCGCTCTGCGCGGAGGAGCTCTTCTTCACCCCGCGCGCCGACTGCTCCGCTCTCTGCTATCTCGCGGACACCACCCTCGGGCTTCCCGACGAGAGCATCGAGGCGCGCGCCGCGGCCCGGAAAAACGGCTGGGATTACTTCGCGGAGGAGATCGACCCCGCGCTGCTCGCGCGGCTGCTCGCGGGCGGCTGGGAGGGGGACGATTTCGTCACAGTCCCGGCGGGCGGCCGGGTGGTCCCCACCTACACGCAGGAGCTTTTCCGCGCCGAGTGATTTTTATACATCAGCCGCAAAGGGACGGGCTCGCGCCCGTCCCTTTTGTTGCCTTTACGGGAATTTCTCACCTGTCGGAGACGAGCTCCTTGAGGGAGGAGGCCATGCCGGCCAGCGACTGGATTTCGCTGGGGATGATGATCTTGGTGGCCTTGCCGTCGGCGGCCTTGGCGAACGCCTCGAGACTCTTGAGCTGGACGACCTTGTCGCTCGCGTTGGCCTCGGTCAGGACGCGCAGCGCGTCGGCGTTCGCCTTCTGCACCAGCGCGATGGCCTCCGCCTCGCCCTGCGCCTCGCGGATCTTCTGCTCCTTGACGCCTTCGGCGCGCAGGATGGCGGACTGTTTTTCCGCCTCGGCGCGCAGGATGGCGGACTCCTTTTCACCCTCGGCCACGAGGATCTGGCTGCGCTTTTCGCCCTCGGCGCGCAGAATCGATTCGCGGCGCTCGCGCTCCGCCTTCATCTGCTTCTCCATCGCGTCCTGGATCTCGCGCGGCGGCAGGATGTTCTTGAGCTCGACGCGGTTGACCTTGATGCCCCATTTGTCCGTCGCCTCGTCGAGGATCGCGGTGATCTTGGTGTTGATGACGTCGCGCGAGGAGAGGGTGCTGTCGAGCTCCATCTCGCCGATGATGTTACGCAGGGTGGTAGCGGTCAGGTTCTCGATGGCGGAGAGCGGGCGCTCGACGCCATAGGTGTAGAGCTTTGCGTCGGTCACCTGGTAAAAGACAACCGTGTCGATCTGCATGGTGACGTTGTCGCGGGTGATGACCGGCTGGGGCGCGAAGTCCGCGACCTGCTCCTTGAGGGAGACGCGCTTGGCGATCCGGTCGAAGAACGGCATCTTGAAGTGCAGGCCGGTCTCCCAGGTCGCGTAGTAAGCGCCCAGGCGCTCGACGACGTAGACCGACGCCTGCGGGACGATCTTGATGTTTGTGATCACGACGATCAGGACGATCAATACCAGGATGCCCAGAATGATTCCCAACATGTTGCGTGTCCTCCTTATGATTCGGTTTGTTTGCTGTAAGGCTCGACGATCAGCTTGACGCCGTCGATGGCGAGCACCCTGATCTTTTCTCCGGCGGGGATGTCGGCCCCGTCGCTGGAGCGCGCCGACCAATCGAGCCCGCCGACCCGCGCGCGTCCCGCGGAGAGGTCGTTGTCGATCGGGTCGGTGACGACCCCCACCTGCCCGATGAACCGGTCGGCGTTGGTGCTCTCCTTTTTGACATGGAGCAGGTTTTTGGCGATCGGCCGGGTGCCGATCAGCAGGACGGCCGAGACGATCACGAACGTCCAAAGCTGGACCACCCACGACACGTCGAGCAGCGCCGCTTCCGCCGCGGTAACCGCCGCGCCCACCGCGAACCAGATCGATACGAGCTGGACAGTCAGGCCCTCGGACACCGCGAACGCAATGGCCAGCAGCAGCCAGACGATCGGCGCGTACTGCTGCCACCAGGAAAGCATATTCATGCCGGCAACCCTCACTTTCATCTTTTATCTGAGCGGCTTTTGTAATCCGGATTCCGCTTGAACATATTGTACCACATTCCGCACGGATTCCACAACCGCTAAAGAATCTCTTTTCCGTTCCCCCCGCATCCCCCGGCATCCGCCAGCCCCGGCTGATCCCCCGATCTTATCCGCACGCCTCCATACTCTCTCAGGCTCCCTCATCCTCGCCTTTTGTTTTTGCGCACCGGGAAAAAGAAACGCCCCCTGCGGCGCAGGGGGCGTTTTGAAATCGCGGTTACCGGTAGATGTTGACGCGGATGACGCCTTCGATGTCGCGGAGCTTGGCGATGATCTCATCGCTGATGCAGCCCTTGACGTCGACCATCGTGTAGGCGTAGTCCTTCTTGGATTTGTTGGTGAGGTTTTCGATGTTGAGTCCGCTGTCCGAGAGGACGGGGGCGAACTGGGTGAGCATCGCGGGGATGTTCCGGTGGATGAGGGTGATGCGGCTGTCCCCGCTGCGCGGCATCGAGACGGACGGCAGGTTGACCGAGTTGCGGATGTTGCCGTTCTCGAGGTAGTCGACGAGCTCTTCGGCGGCCATGCGCGCGCAGTTGTCCTCGCTCTCGGGCGTGGACGCGCCGAGGTGGGGGATCACCAGTACGCCCGGATGGCCGAGCAGGTCCTCGCTGGGGAAGTCGGTGAAGTAGCAGCGGACCTGCTTCTCCTCCAGTCCCGCGAGCAGGTCCTCATTGACCACCAGATCGCCGCGCGCAAAGTTTAAGAGCCTGACGCCGTGCTTCATCATCTGGATCGACTCGGAGTTGATCATCCCCTTGGTCTCGGGCGTGGAGGGGATGTGCAGGGTGATGAAGTCGCAGTTCTCATAGATCTCCTTGAGGCTGTTGGCGTGCTTGATGCTGCGGGAGACGTTCCACGCGTTCTCGACCGACAGGTAGGGGTCGTAGCCCCACACCTCCATGTCGAGGTGGCGGGCGAAGTTGGCGATGCGGGTGCCGATCGCGCCCAAGCCGATCACGCCGAGGCTCTTGCCGGCGAGCTCGGGGCCGACGAACTGGCTCTTGCCCTTTTCGACGAGCTTGCCGACCTCGTCGCCCTGGCCCTTGAGGGACTGCGTCCATACCATCGAGGGGTAGATCTTGCGCGCGGACATGAGCAGCGCGCAGACGACCAGCTCCTTGACCGCGTTCGCGTTCGCGCCCGGGGTGTTGAAGACGACGATGCCCTGTTCGCTGCACCGGTCGATGGGGATATTGTTGACTCCCGCGCCTGCCCGCGCGACCGCGAGCAGGGATTCGGGCAGCTCCATCTCATGCATCGCGGCCGAGCGCACGAGGATGCCGTTGGGGTCCTCCACGTCGTCGCCGATGCGGTATTTGTTGCGGTCAAAGACGTCCAGCCCGTTGGGGCTGATCTTATTGAGCGTTTTAATGTTGTACATCAGCCGTTCGCCTCCTCAAACTTCGCCATCAGCGCAACCAGTTTTTCCACGCCTTCGACCGGCATTGCGTTGTAGATCGAGGCGCGCATGCCGCCCACCGAACGGTGACCCTTGAGGTTGAGGAACCCGGCGGCCTTCGCCTCGGACACGAACTTCGCGTCGAGCTCGTCGCTGCCGGTGACAAAGGGGATGTTCATGAGGGAGCGGTCCTCTTTGGCGACGGTGCCCTTGAAGAGCTTCGACCGGTCGAGGAAATCGTAGAGGAGGCCCGCCTTCTTCTCGTTGATCTTCTTCATCCCGGCAAGGCCGCCGACCTCGTTTTTGAGCCACTCGAGCACGAGCTTGCAGATGTAGATCGCATAGGTCGGCGGGGTGTTGAACATCGAGCCGTTGTCCACATGGGTCTGGTAGTTGAACATGGTCGGCGTGCTCTCCATCGCCTTCCCGACGAGGTCCTCCCGCACGATGACGACGGTCAGCCCCGCGGGGCCCATGTTTTTCTGCGCGCCCGCGTAGAGCAGGCCGAAGCGGCTCACGTCGATCGGCTCGGAGAGGATGCAGGAGGAGACGTCCGCCACGAGCGGAACGCTGCCGGTGTCGGGCAGCTCATGCCAGACGGTGCCGTAGATCGTGTTGTTGAGGCAGATGTGGAAATAATCCGCGTCGGGCCGGAACTCGGCCGGATCGAGCTTGGGGATGTAGGAGAACGTCTTGTCCTTGGAGGAGGCGACCGCCTTGCAGTCTCCGTACCGGGACGCCTCCTTGTACGCCTTGGTGGCCCACTGGCCGGTGATCACGAAGTCGGCCTTGCCGGAACCCGTCATCAGGTTCATCGGGACCATCGCGAACTGGCTGGACGCGCCGCCCTGCAAAAAGAGCACCTTATAGTTGTCCGGGATTCCCATGACCTCGCGCAGCAGCGCCTCGCAGCCGTCGATGATCGCCTGGTACTCCTTCGAGCGGTGGCTCATCTCCATGACCGATTCGCCGGTGCCCTGGTAGTCGAGCATCTCCGAGGCCGCTTTCGCCAGCACGCTCTCGGGCAGCATCGACGGGCCCGCCGAAAAATTGTATGCCCTTGCCAATTGTAAAACCTCCCCTTCCACCCAATTTACTTGGGCAGCGTAATGAAAATATTGATACCATTATATTTCAAACCGCCGCCCCAGTCAATCTTATTCTCCCTTTGGGAGGCAAATTCGCCGTTTTTTTGCAGGATGAGCCTTCCGGACATGCAGATTTCGGTGGTTCTTCCCAATGGATCTGCCGCCCAGGGAGCGGCGGAGGTTTTTCCCGGGTATTCCGCGCTGCTCCCGGCGGGGCTTTTTTCGCGCCCCTTCGGGGCACTCCAGATGTGCCGCCTTCGGCGGCGGAGATTGCCGGGACCCGCCCCGGCGGGCGGGCCGACTTCTTGCGCGCCCAAGAAGTC
>NZ_JAPJQF010000081.1:0-6604 GCF_030825285.1 Anaerotruncus massiliensis (ex Togo et al. 2026) | reverse complement strand
TGTTGTCTGGTGGGCTCGTATATGTTTATAACCCACAGCTTCGCGTCCGCGCGCGGGGGCCTGCGGCCCCCGCGATCCCGCCGCCCGGCCCCGTGTCCGCACGGCGCCCCGTTTATTCCGGACGGCTCTGCACCGCCCGGAGGATCTGCGCGAGCGCGTGGGAGGAGGCGAGATAGCGGATGAACTCCCGCTCGCCGTAATCGAAGCCCCTGCCGAGTCGCAGCTCGACGACGTCGTTCAGCCATTCGCTGCTGATTCCGACATAGACGAGCCCGACCGGCTTTTCGTCGGTGCCGCCGTCCGGCCCGGCGACGCCGGTGGTCGAAACGCCGATGTCCGCACCCGAGAGCCGGCGGACGCCGTCGGCCATCTCCCGCGCGGTCTGCGGGGAGACGGCGCCGTACCGCGCGAGCGTCGAGCCCTGCACGCCGAGCAGGCGCTCCTTGGCCCCGTTCGCATAGGTGACCGCGCCGCAGCCGAACACCTCCGAGCTGCCCGGCACGTCGGTCAGCCGCTTGGCGATGTAGCCGCCCGTGCAGCTCTCCGCGGCGGCCGCCGTGAGCCCCGCGTCCTTGAGGGCGCGCACCGCGGCGGTCTGGAGGTTGTCGACGTCCACGCCGTAGATGTACTGCGGATACCGCTCCCTGAGGCTGGCGATGACCGGCTCCATCAGTCGCTCCGCCTCCGCCTCCGTCGGAGCCGAGGCGGTGACGCGCAGCATCACCTCGCCGTCCTTGGCGTAGGGGGCGAGGGTGGGATTTTTCATCGCCTGCATCTCGCCGCGCAGCTGGCTTTCGAGCGTGCTCTCGCCGATTCCGAAGAAGTAGATGCAGTGGGAGCGCAGCACATGGTCGGCGCGCTTCGCCAGATAGGGCAGCACCTGCCGCTCGAACATGGGGGTCATCTCGCGGGGCGGACCGGGCAGCATGATCGCCGTCTTGCCCTTCCCCTCGATGATCGCGCCCGGCGCGGTGCCGTTGCGGTTTTCCAGCACGGTACAGCCGCGCGGCATCATCGCCTGCTTGAGGTTCGATTGGCACATCGGGCGCTTCATGCCGCCGAAATACGCCTCGATGGCGCGCGCCGACGGCTCGTGCATCTCGAGCGGCAGGCCGAACCAGTCGGCGATCGTCTCCTTGCTGAGGTCGTCGTAGGTGGGGCCGAGACCGCCCGTCGTGATGACGATGTCGTTGCGCGCGAACGCCTCGTCGAGCGCCTCGCGCAGGCGTTCGGGGTTGTCGCCGACCGCCGTGTGGCGGTAGACGTTGACCCCCAGCTCCGCCAGCCCCCGGGAGAGCACCTGGGAGTTGGTGTTGACGATGTTGCCGAGCAGGATCTCGGTCCCGATACAGAGGATTTCCGCCGATTCTGACATGCTTGCTATCTCCAATCCAATTGGTTTATACACAGCTATTATATCACAGTCCCCCCGGTATTTGCATCAGCTTTTCGGGAAAGCGCGCCGCAAACCCCCTCTTTTTGGCGCGCGGGCCGGGAAAAAAGGCCGCATCCCCTTTACTCATGCGGGTCCGTTATGATATAATAAAGCGGTTTATGATGAAGGAGCGTTATAAGGAATGGCACAATACAGTGATTTCAATCTTTCGGAAGAGACGTTGAAAGCGGTGGAGCGGATGGGCTTCACCGAGATGACCGAGATCCAGGAGAAGGCGATCCCGGTCATGATGGAGGGCAGGGAGATCATCGCCAAGGCCCCCACCGGCACGGGCAAGACCTGCGCCTTCGGCATCCCGATCATGGAGAAGATCGACCCCGAAAAGCCCGCGTTGCAGGCGATCGTCCTCTGCCCGACCCGCGAGCTCTCCACCCAGATCGTGGAGGAGCTGCGCCAGCTCGCCTATTTCCGGCCCGACATCAAGGTGGTGGCCGTCTACGGCGGCCAGCCGATCGATAAACAGATCAACGCCCTCAAGCGGGGGGCGCAGATCGTCGTCGCCACGCCGGGGCGGATGCTCGACCACATGCACCGCCGCACGATCAACCTTACGCAGGTGAAGATCGCGGTGCTCGACGAGGCGGACGAGATGCTCGACATGGGCTTCTACCGGGACGTCTGCAAAATCCTCGACCGCCTGCCCAAGGAGCGCCAGATGGTGATGTTCTCCGCCACCATCTCCCGCGAGGTCATGGACATCGGCTGGCTCTACCAGCGGGACAACGTCGAGCTGACCGTCGAGCCGGTGCAGGACAGCCAGCCCAGGATCCGCCAGTACATGCTCGAAACGGTGGGCCGCCAGAAGATGGCCGACCTCTGCTATATTCTGAAAGAAAACGACTACCACCGGGTCATGGTCTTCTGCAACACCAAGTACACGACCACCAGCATCAGCAACCTGCTGCGGGAGCGCGGCTTCAACGCCGACTGCCTCAACGGGGACATGCGCCAGTCGGAGCGCAACAAGATCATGGCCGACTTCCGCGCGGGCAAGATCGAAATCCTGGTCGCCACCGACGTGGCCGCGCGCGGTATCGACGTCGAGGACGTCGACGCGGTGGTCAACTACGAGATCCCGCTCGAAAACGAGTACTACACCCACCGCATCGGGCGCACCGGCCGCGCGAAGAAGGAGGGCGCCTCCTACATCTTCTACAGCCAGGACGACCTCAAGCGGCTGCGCAACATCATCCGCTACACCCGCTCGCAGGTGACCGAGCTCGAATTCGACGAGAACGGCGACCTGGTCGAAAAGGGCCTCTTCCAGGCGTAAGAACGATCGAAAGCCTCCCGGCGTTTCCCTTGGAAACGCCGGGAGGCTTTTTCTGTTTTCCGTTCCCGGGCGGTCCCGCTAGATCTCCACGCCCGCCTCGCGCAGCGCGCGCCGCAGCGCGTCGACGTCGCCGCCGTAGACGAACCCCGCCATGCCGGCGTCCTTCGCCGCGGCGATGTTGGCGGGCAAGTCGTCGATAAAGAAGCACTCCGCCGCCGAAAGCCCGTACCGGGTGAGCAGCGTTTCGTAGATCGCGGGGTCCGGCTTCACCTGCCGCACGAAGGCGGAGACCACCTCCCCGTCGAAGCAGTCACGGCAGGGGATCGCCTCCCGGTAAGCGGTGAACCGCGTGCCCGCGTTGGAGAGCAGGTAGACGCGGTAGCCCCTGCCCTTGAGCTCCCGCGCGAGCGCGTTCACCCCGGGGATGGGCGGGAAGTGCAGGTGCCACTCCCGGAAGAGGCGCGCCGTCCCCGGCCACAGCCGTTCGGGCAGGTCCCGGAGCACGCGGGCGATCGCCTCGTCCTCCTCCATCGCGCCCGCGTCGAGCGCGGGCCACTCCGCCCCGCCGAAGAGCCGCGCGCCCACCGCGCGGCAGTCCTCCTCATCGGAAAAGAACTCCCGCAGGAAGGAGTCCGGGTCCCAGCGCATCAGGACGTTTCCCATGTCAAAGACGATGTTTCTGATCATATCCTTCTCCTTTACAGCGTCACCCAGCGGATCTCGTTTCCGTTTCCTTCCACCACCCGCAGGATGTCCGCGAGGGACAGCCACACGGTCGCCGTGTTGTCGTTCGGGTGCACGCCGAGACACGGGAACCGTTCGAGCCCCCGGTCGAAGACGACCTCCACCGCCGCGTCCGCGTCGTTGAGAACCCCGAGCGGCGTGACCTCTCCCTGTTTGAGGCCGAGATATTTTTCCAGCCGCTCGGCCGACGCGAAGCTCAGCTTGGAGCTTTCCAGCTGTGCGGCAAGCGCGCGCAGGTCGGCGCGCGCCTCCCCCGGTACCACCACGAGAAAGTGCCGCCTGCCCTTCGCGTCCCGCAGGAAGAGGTTTTTGCAGACCTCCCCCTTCGCCGTGAGGCCGAGCGCATCCATCTCGCCGATCGTAAAGACCGCCGGGTGCTCGGTGACCTCATAGGAGACGCCCAGCTCCTCCAGCCGGGCGAACACCTTTTCACGTTCCGTCATGTCGTTTCCCCCTTTCAGGCTACCCTATTTATAGCACGGCGCGCCCCCGTCTGGCAAGCCGCCCGCGGGGAAATCCCGCCGTGCGGGGATTTGCGGCGGGAAAATTTTGCCGACCCCTTGACGAACGTCGAAAGAATGGGTATAATAGCATCTACAAAATGTTTTTATAAAAATTGTGAAAGACGCTGAAAAGAAGAGTAGGCCGCGAAAGCTACCACAGAGAGCCCCGGCAGGTGAAAGGGGGCGTGGCGGAAGCGGCTGAAGATGGTCTTGGAGTCTCGCGGGCGAAAGCTTTTAGTTCGCGACGGGTTCACCCGTTACAGTGACAGGCGGTCGGTATCGAGCCGGACGCCGGTGAGGCCCCCGCCGCAAGGCGGCGGCGAATCAAGGTGGTACCGCGAAAGCACGCGCTTTCGCCCTTGGACGGGATGTCCATGCGGCGGAGGCTTTTTTTATTGCTTTGCAATAAATCCCGTCCGGACTGTTCCCGCCGGGACGTTAAATTGCCCGCGGGCCGGGGCCGGCGGGCGGCGGAGATCATTTTTCCTCCCGTGCCTTGAGCAGGTCGCGGATCTCGGTCAGCAGGACCACATCCGCCGGCGGCGCGGGCGGGGCCTTGGGCGCCTCCTCCTTTTTGCGGCGGAATTTGCCGAGCAGCCGGATCATCACAAAGACGGTGAAGGAAATGATCAGAAAGTTGATGATCTGGTTTAAGAAGCTGCCGTAGCGGATGGCCACCTCGGGGATCTCCCCGGAAGCGGGCGCCAGCACGATGCGCAGGTCGGAGAAGTTCACGCCGCCGATCAGCCAGCCCACGAACGGCATGATGACCTCCTGCACCAGCGAGTTGACGATCGCGGTGAAGGCGGTGCCGACGACGATGCCGACAGCCATGTCCGCGACGTTGCCGCGCGCGATAAACGCTTTGAAATCCTTCCAGAATCCCTGTTTTTCCTCTTTCATAAAAGCACTTCCTTTTTCGGTTCCATATTGGGCGTTCCCCCGCAGAAAAGTGTAATCGGAATTCCCGCGGATGTCAACCAGTTTCGCCGGGCGGCGCGTTACAGTACAGGAGGGTTCTTTGTGATCCAGATCAGCCATCTCACCAAAATCTTCAACGACAAATCGGGCGAGGTCGTCGCGCTGCACGATGTCAACCTCGAAATCGGCCGGGGGGACATCTTCGGCATCATCGGCATGAGCGGCGCGGGAAAATCCACCCTGCTGCGCTGCCTTTCGACCCTCGAAAAGCCCACCTCGGGCGCGATCACCCTCGACGGGGTCGACCTGGCCACCCTCACGGGCAAGCAGCTCATCGACACCCGCCGCAAGATGGGGGTCGTCTTCCAGGGCTACAACCTGCTCATGCAGCGCACCGTGCGCCAGAACGTGGCCTTCCCGCTCGCGCTCGAGCGCGCCGACAGGGCCGGGGTGAACGCCCGCGTCGACGAGCTGCTCGAGCTGGTGGGCCTCTCGGAAAAGGCGGAGAGCTACCCCTCCCAGCTCTCGGGCGGGCAGAAGCAGCGGGTGGCGATCGCCCGCGCGCTGGCCACCAGCCCCGAGGTGCTGCTCTGCGACGAGCCGACCTCCGCGCTCGACTCCCTGACCACCAAGAACATCCTCGAGCTGCTGCACAACATCAACCGGAAGCTCAACGTCACGATCGTCATCATCACCCACGAGATCGCGGTGGTCAAGGCGATCTGCAACAAGGTCGCGGTCATCGACACCGCCGAGTTCGTCGAGTGGGGCGACACCGCCGAGATCTTCAAGAACCCCAGGAGCGACATGACCAGGCTCCTGCTGGGATACGAGGTGATGAAGAAATGATCGAGCTGCTGCAAAAATACGGCCCCCTGCTGTGGGAAAACACCTATATCACCCTGCTGATGGTGGCGGCGGCCACCCTCTTCGCCTACGTCTTCGGCCTGCCGATGGGGGTGCTCCTCAAGGTCACCGACCGCGGCGGCATCATGGAAAACCGCGCCTTCAACTCCGCGTTCGGCTGGATCGTCAACATCCTGCGCTCGCTCCCCTTCGTCATCCTCATGGTCGCCCTCATCCCCCTCACCCGCCTGATCGTCGGCAAGGCGATCGGCCCGGCTGCGGCCTGCGTGCCCCTCATCATCGCGGCGGCGCCCTTCGTGGCGCGGCTCGTGGAAAGCTCGCTCTCCGAGATCGACAACGGCGTCATCGAGGCCGCCAAGTGCATGGGCGCCACCAACTGGCAGATCATCACCCGCGTCATGATCCCCGAGGCGGTTCCCTCCCTCATCCGGGGGCTCTCGATCACCACCATCACGCTGATCGGCTACTCCGCCATGGCGGGCGCGGTCGGCGGCGGCGGGCTTGGCGACGTGGCGCTCCGCTACGGCTACCACCGCTATCAGGCGGACGTCATGATGATCACGATCGTCCTGCTCGTCATCATCGTCTGCATCATCCAGATCGTCTTCGACCACCTGGCCAGCCGGGTGGACAAGCGCAACCGTTAACTTTTGCGTGATCAACCGGGATGCGGCCGCTCCCGGTATGATAGAAATCCCATTTTTTGCTGATTGAAAAGGAGAAATGAATATGAAAAAGCTCGCGAAACTGCTGGCGCTCCTGCTGGCGCTGACGCTCGCCTTCTCGCTCGCCGCGTGCGGCGGCGAACCCGCCCCCGCCGGGACCCCCTCGTCCGAAGCC
>NZ_JAPJQF010000016.1:16573-52213 GCF_030825285.1 Anaerotruncus massiliensis (ex Togo et al. 2026) | reverse complement strand
TTCCCCGTGCTCCCCAACCCCCTACCGCTCAAAAACATCGCGGACACCGTCTGGACCACCCCCAAGGATTACTGGAAGAGCGCCGCTCACTACTTCGAGCTGCTCAAGACGCAGGGCATCGGCATCAACACCTTCCCGCTGGTGGGCCACAACTCGGTGCGCGCCAAGGTGCTCGGCATGGATAACCGCCCCTGCACCGACGACGAACTGCGCCGAATGAAGGAGCTCGTTGCCGAGGCGATGGAACTGGGCGTCCCCGGCTTTTCGAGCGGGCTCACCTACACCCCCGGCATGGGCGCGACCAACGAGGAGATCGTGGCGCTCGCGCAGGTCGTTTCGGAATACGGCGGCATCTATACCACCCACATGTCCAACTATTCGGGCGCGGGCATTGAGAAGGCGATGGATTTCGCGGTGGAGACCGCCTGGAAATCGGGCATGCGCCTGCAATTCTCCCATGTGGCGCCCCACGGCGAGGAGCTCTACGGCAAGGGCCAGTGGCTCTCCGACCTGATCGGCGGCTACCGGGCCCGCGGCGTCGACTGCTGCGCGGACGTCCCCTCCTACCCGACCATCGGCGTGTGGTGGGGTCCGCGCGCGATCTTCCCCGGCTGGCTCTACAACTGGAAGAAGCCCTGGCCGCAGCAGATCAGGGAGATCCAGGACGCGATCCGCGACCCCGAGCAGAACGCCCGCATCCGCGAGCATATCGCAAAGGTGATCGCCGGGGACAAGACGAGCTTCCTCGGGCAGTTCTTCACCTTCCACAACTGGGATTCGATCTTCCTCTTCGAGTGCCGGCCCGACTCCCCCTACCACAAATACGTCGGCCAGTCGGTCCAGCAGATCGCCGACGCCGAGGGCATGGACGGCACCGACCTCTATTTCGACCTCTGCCTCAGGGAGGGCGAGGCGCTCTCGACCGTCAACATCCTCGAGAAGGAGGAGGACCGCAAGGCCTTCTTCCAGTCCCCCTGGACGATGTTCGGCTCGGACATCTACGCGATCGACGCGGAGCATCCCGACGCCTGCTTTTCCCGCTTCCAGATCCACCCGCGCAATTTCGGCCACGCAATCTACGTGATCGAAACGATCGTGCAGAAGAACCGCTGGCTCACGCTCGAGCAGGCCATCCACAAGATGTCCGGCCTCACCGCCAGCCATTTCAACATGCACGACCGCGGGTTCATCCGCAGCGGCTGCAAGGCGGACATCACGGTCTTCTCTCTGGAAAACCTGCACGAAAGGGCGACCTTCCTGCACCCGATCGCCTACCCGACGGGCATCGAGCATGTCTTCGTCAACGGCGTCGAAACCTTTACAAACGGTCGAATGACCGGCGATCTCGGCGGCGTGGCGCTCCTGAACAGGCGGCGCTGATCTCATCGCGAAAGCCCCCGCGCGCCTGCGTGCGGGGGCTTTCGTTTTTGACGGAAACGGATTGTAATCGCCCCTTCTCTGTGATATAATGTGCCTCACGCGGCACCCGTCAAAATCATGCAAAGGAGGCGTATCGGCGGTGGTTCAGCAGAAGGCCGTTTCCACAAACGGCATCACGGAAGGCGTGATCTGGAAGCAGCTGCTCATCTTCTTTTTTCCCATCCTCTTCGGCACCCTTTTCCAGCAGCTCTACAACACCGCCGACGCGATCATCGTGGGGCGATTCGTCGGCAAGGAGGCGCTCGCCGCCGTGGGCGGGAGCGCCAGCGTGCTCATCAACCTGCTGGTGAACCTCTTTGTGGGGCTTTCGTCGGGCGCGACCGTCGTGGTCGCGCAGGCCTACGGCGCGCAGGATTACGAGGAGGTCGGCCGCACGGTGCACACCTCGGTGATGCTCGCGCTCACGGCGGGCGCGGCCATGACGCTGGTGGGGCTTCTGTGCGCGCCCGCCGCGCTGCGGGCGATGGACACCCCCGCGGAGACCATGGCCGACTCGATCGTCTACCTGCGGGTCTACCTGCTCGGCATCGTCGCCTCCTTCCTCTATAACATCGGCTCCGCCGTGCTGCGCGCGGTCGGGGACACCCGGCGGCCCCTCTATTTCCTGATCGCCGCCTGCCTGCTCAACATCCTGCTCGACCTGGCGCTCGTGCTGGGGCTGGGTCTCGGCGTGTTCGGCGTGGCGCTGGCCACCCTCCTTTCGCAGATCTTCAGCGCGCTGCTGGTCCTGGTCACCCTCCTGCGGTCCGACTGGCCGCTGCGCCTTAACCGGAAGGAGCTGCGCTTCACCGCCTCGTCCCTGAAGGGCATCCTCCGCGTCGGCATTCCCGCCGGCCTGCAGGCGGACATGTACGCGATCTCCAACGTCATCCTCCAGTCCTGCATCAATGCGTTCGGCACCGTCACGATCGCCGCCTGGACCGCCTACGGCAAGATCGACGGCTTCTTCTGGATGATCCTCTCCGCCTTCGACGTGTCGATCACCACCTTCGTGGGACAGAACTTCGGGGCGCAGAAATATTCCCGCATCCGCAGGAGCGTGCGGGTCTGCCTCGTGATGGCGTTTGCCACCGCCATCCTCTCGAGCGTGCTGCTCTGCCTCTTCAGCCGCCAGCTCTTCGCGATCTTCACCGCCGACCGGGCGGTGGCGGAGGCGGGGCGCCACATGATGCTCTTTTTGACGCCCTTCTACTTCACCTACGTCTGCGTGGACATTCTGTCGGGCGCCATCCGCGGCACCGGCGACTCGGTCCTCCCGATGATCATGACCTGCGGCGGCGTGTGCGTGCTGCGGGTGCTGTGGGTCTTCTTCGCGCTGCCGCTACACCGCACGATCGACATGGTCATCGTCAGCTACCCGATCACCTGGACGCTGACCTCCCTGCTCTTCATCGCCTACTACCTCCAGGGAGGCTGGCTGCGCCGCCGCATCGTGAGGGCCGGCTTCCCGCCCGAGGAGCGCGGCAAAAAAACCGAATAAAACGCAAAACCGCCCGCCCGCGAAGATTTTTCGCGGGCGGGCTCGTTTTTTCTACAGGATGATGCAGATGAGGCCGGTGCAGCCCTCGTTGATGATCCGTTCGACCGTCTCCTGCAGCTTGATGCGGGCGTCGGACGGCATCCGGTAGAGCTTGTTGTGCAGGCCCTGGTTGACCAGCTCGTGCAGGCTCGTGCCGAAGATGTTCGACTCCCAGATCTTCTGGGGGCTCTCCTCGAACTCATGCAGCAGGTAGTGCACCAGCTCCTCCGATTGCTTCTCCGAACCGACGATCGGGCTGACCTCGGTGGTGATGTTCGCCGCCATCATGTGGATGGAGGGGGCGCTTGCCCGGAGGCGGACGCCGTAGCGGCCGCCCTGCTTGACGATCTCCGGCTCCTCGAGGGAGAGCTCCTCCAGCGAAGGCATCACGATGCCGTAGCCGGTGGCCGCCACCTCGTCGAGCGCACATTTGACCTTGTCATATTCCTTCTTGACGGCGGCCAGGTCGATCATGCAGGGCATGAGCGCGCTCTCGTCGGGGATGTCGAGGCCGGTCGCCTCGCCGAGGATGCGGTAGAAGAGGTCGCTCTGGAGGTCCACGCTGACCTCGGCGCTGCCGCTGCCCAGGTCGATCGAATCGACCAGCACCCGGCTGACGTATTCGCAGCCTGAAAGGGTCATGATCTTCCCCTTGAGCGCGCCGATGTGCTCCACCCCGTCGGCGGCCTCGCGGATGGCACCGTACAGCTCGGCACGCAGCCAGTGGTCGGGGGCGAGGGAGGTGACCCAGCCGGGCAGGGTGATCGCGGCCTCCCGCACCGGGAACTGGAAGAGCACGTCGGAGAGGATGACGCGGATGTCCTCCTCCGCTAGGTTCAGGCAGTTGACCGCCACGACGGGTACCGCGTAGCGCTCCTCCAGCTCGGCCCGCAGCGCCTGGGAGGCGGGGGAAGCCGGGTCGGTGCAGTTGAGCAGCACGACGAAGGGCTTGTTGATCTGCCGCAGCTCAGTGATCACGCGGACCTCCGCCTCCTCGTACTCGCTGCGGGGGATCTCGCTGATGCTGCCGTCGGTGGTGACGACGAGCCCGATCGTGCTGTGCTCGTTGATGACCTTCTGGGTGCCGATCTCGGCAGCGAGGTTGAAGGGGATCTCCTTCTCGAACCAGGGGGTCACCACCATGCGGGGCTGCTCGTTTTCGATGTAGCCGAGCGAGCTGGGGACGATGTAGCCCACGCAGTCGATCATCCGCACGTTGAAGGCGGCGTTGTCCGCGAGGGTGACCTTGACGGCTTCCTCGGGGATGAATTTGGGCTCGGTGGTCATGATCGTGCGCCCCGCGGCGGACTGGGGCAGCTCGTCGGTGGCGCGCTCCCGCGCGAACTCGCTGCCGATGTTCGGGATGACGAGCGTCTCCATGAACCGCTTGATGAAGGTGGATTTTCCGGTTCGCACCGGCCCCACCACGCCTATGTATATGTCACCGCCGCACCGTTTGGCGATGTCCTGGTAGATCTTCTGTGCCTCCATTGTTTCCTCCCCTTTCCGTTATTTCATCGGGATGAGCAGCAGCTGGCGCCCTTCCAGGACGTCCCCTTCAAGCTGGTTGCCCGCCTGAATGGCCGCGACCGACGTGTTGTAGCGTTTGGCGATCTCCCACACCGGCTCCCGTTCACTGGCATAATAGAGGTAGAGGACATTGTCCCGCCGGGTTTTCGCGCGCGTCTCGTCGACCGTGACGTCGCACACCACCGTCCTGCGGTAGAGGCTGCACACTTCCCCCCAGATGCGCACCGGGCAGCGCACCTCCAGCTTCTCATGCCCGCTCATCGTGAAGGCCGCCGTCCCCGCCGAGGTGTTCGGGGAGAACACGAGCGTCTCATAGGAGCCGCGCAGGGCGATGCGGTGGCTGTATTCGCGCGCCTGGTCGTAATAGGCGATCTCCCCGTTTGCCTCGCAGACGAACATGCACACCGTCATCTTTCCCGTCACGACGGCGCAGTCCTCCTCGATCTGGACGGTGGGCGCGCCCGCCGTGCACCACACGTCGACGATGCTGCCCGCGTCGGGCGGCAGGTCGAGCGTCTCCTTGTACATGCAGGTCTCGTCGACCGTGTCGATCAGGCGCAGCAGCGGCACCTGCCGGACGGTGGGCTTGCACTCGTAGCTGGTGGAATAGCAGTCGCACACCGCGTCGAGCTGCATCCGCCGGTAGGCCGACGCGCAGGCGTTGAGCGACACGTCGAGCGTGAAGGCGCGGTTCTCCCCGTCGGCGTTGGCCTTGGGGGTCACGTCGAGGGAGCACACCTCGTACCACACGCTGCACGAACAGTCCTCGTCCACCCCGTCCAGGTCGATCACCTGGCTCAGCGGCAGCGCGTACTCCATGACCTCGAGCTTTTTGGCGTCCTCCTCGCACTGGTAGACCACCTTGACGGTGATCTCCCCCTTGGTGACGAGTTTGCCGGTGATCGCCTTGTAATCGGTGACCTGGGCGGAGGCCGACGCGCGGATGACCGCGCCCACGGCCGGCTTCCCATAGCCGAGCTCGACCTCCTCGCGCACGCTCGCCTGGCGCATGACGCGCGGCAGCACGCAGGCGTTCTCCGCCGTGTCGGGGCAGAGCTGGAGTCCCGCGCCCTCGGCGGCGACGAGGACCTCCTCCTCGGTCTGGCCGGTCACCCGCACGTTCATCGTGACCGCGCCGCGCATATCGAGCCGGCGGGAGCTGACCGCGCGGCAGTTGAAATAGTCGACGCTCTGGGTGACGCACACCGAGGGGTTCTGGGGGGCGCACCGCAGCTCCACCACGCGGGTGTAGGGGATTTTATATTCCGCGTGGCGGATACAGCCGTTCTCGTCGAGGTAGTAGAGGTGCGCCATCGCCATGCCGTCCACCGAGAGCTTGTCGCCGTTCACTGCGGTCAGGAGCAGGGACGGGACCACCTCACAGCGGAGGATTTTCTGGATATCGGGGCAGTAGTCGGGCAGCAGCACGTCACACTCGAGCGGCTGTTCCACGACGCCGTCGTATATGGTCTCGTTGATGCTTACCGTCTGTTTTTGCAGATTCAGCTCCATAGTATTACCCTCTCCTTCTGTTTGCTACCATCAATATATGTCCAGCCCTCCCCGAATATGCTCTCCCCGTCCGCCTTTCCGCCGCGTTGCGGCGCGGATGGGCAAATCCTGCCGAGACTTGACTATTCCGGCCAGTGTGGTACAATATCGGCATGGCAAAACCGGCGGCGGACCCTCCCGCCGCTTCGATTCGACACATCCCGGCGCGACAACACGCCGCGTTATTTTTTTCGGAAGGAACGTGAAATGCCTATGAACCGGACTTTGAAAATTCTGGGCGCCTGCGCCCTGGCCCTGATGCTGACCCTTTCGCTCGCCGCCTGCGGCGGCGGCGCTCCAGCCGAGGCGTCCTCCTCCGAGGCCTCCTCCTCCGAGCCCGAGCCGGAGAGCTCCGAGCCCGCGTCCTCCGAACCGGCCGAGCCGTTGACCGAAGAGGAATACGGCGCGCGGATCACCGAAATCATGACGGGCGTGCAGGAGAAGGCGATCGCCTTCCAGCAGCTCGACCCGAACGAGGAAGGCTATATGGGCGAGGCCGTAGCGCTGATGGACAGCCTGAGCGACGCCTTCTCCGAGGTGGGCGCGCTGACCCCTCCCGAAATCCTCGCGCCGCTGCATGAGACGCTCGCGGCCGCCGCGCCCCGCGTGCAGGAGGCCGCCGACCTCTACGCCGAGGCCGCCGCGATCGACCCGAACGACACCGAGGCTCGCAAGGAGAAGGTGGACGAGGCCAACCAGAAATACGCCGAGGTCCTCCAGGAGATCCAGGGCACGCTGATGGTGATGTCCCAGCAGGAGGCGGGCGACGAAGCAGGAGGCGAAGCAGGCGGCGAAACCGACGGCGCCGGGACCGGCGGCGGGAACGCCGCGGCGAATCCCCCGATCATCATCCACAGCGCCGACGGCACGGCCGGCGCGGTCATGATCGGCTGATAAGAAAAAACAAATCAAAAAGCGGCCGGGACGTTCGTCCCGGCCGCTTTTTTACTTTTCAGGCGTTTTTATAGCGTTCCAGCCGCTCGTTGAGCAGCTCCTTCTGCGCACGGTAATAGACGTAGAAGGCGAGCCAGAGCGCGGCGTAGGCGGCGAGAAAAATCCCGGTCGCAGCCAGCACGATCCCGAAGGTCGGGCGCGGCGCCCAGCCGAAGAGGAAAAGCTCCGCGAGCACGACGAGGTAGGTGACGACGAGGTGCAGGACGCGCTTCACCCGCGCCGGGACGCGCGGAAGGATCCCCTCCTCGTAGCAGCAGAAATGCGCGCCCGACAGCAGCACCGCCAGCAGAAAGACCTGCCACAGCGTCGTCATGGACGCGGCGCCTTCGCGCGCCCACACGAGGTCCCACAGCATCAGCAGGAATACCCCGCTCGCAAAATACATCAGCATCAGCGTCTTATAACTCATCGCCCTGCCCAGCAGACGGTAATCCATATCCGTTCCTCCTTAAATCCCGAGCTTTTGCCTGAGCCCGGGGACATATTGCCTCGATACCATGAGGCGTTCGTTGTTTTCGAGCAGCACCTCGATCTTCCCGCCGAGCATCGGGCTCAGCGACTTGACCCGCGCGAGGTTCACCACCGCGGATTTGGACGCGCGGAAGAAATCCCCCGCCCCGAACCGCTCCTCCATCTCGTAGAGGCGCAGGGGCGATTCATAGATCGCGTCGGCGGTGTAGAGGAAGGTGCGTTTGTCCACGCTTTCGGCGTAGTAGACCTCCGCCGGGTCGACGACGAACGTCCTGCCGTTCCGGACGCCCGCCAGCTTCTGCTCGGCGGCGCGCAGCGCGGCGATCATCCGCACGACGCGCTCGTCCATCTCCCGGCAGCGGATGACGATCTCCGGTTCGCCGCACGCGGGGTCCTCGTTGATTCGGATATCCATGCGTCCCCTCCTTTGAAATCGTGGCCGATCGGTTCTGCCTATATCATACCCGTCCGCATCCCCCCGGTCAACGAAATCGCGCCAAGCTGCCGAAATCCGCCGCCAAGATGCGGCGAAGCCCGGCGGGGAATCCCGCCGGGCTTCGCTGTGTTTTGGATGGCTTACCTGCTTATGTAACGGGGTCTTTCTTGATCTTGAAGAAAAAACGCAGGATCGGGGAGAGGAATTTCGGGCTTTTGATGACGACGATCTTCATAGCGCAACCACCTTTTCTCGTTTTCACAGCAGCAGGATGCGGATTGCCAGCGCGACGAGCATGACGCCCGCCAGAATCAGCACCAGTTTGAGCGAGGTGAACACCGCCAGCACCACGCCCAGGCCGAAACCCGCGCAGCACTGCGCCCAACAGTTGCAGTCCAAAAACTGCTTCTTTTTCATCCTGCTCACCTTCCGCCTGTTGTCTTTACCCCAGTATACGCCGGGCGGAGATTTTGGTGACAAAAACGAACGCGCCGCGGCCCGGAGGCCGCGGCGCGGTTTTTCACAGGTCGTCGGCGTCCTGCACCGGCACCTCGTACTTATTCATCGGCCGCCCGGTATAGCTGCCGTTCGGGTCGGTGCGGCTGGGCGGGATGGCGATCATGTGCTCCACCAGGCGCGACACGCGCACCTTGTCCCGGCCGGAAAGCTCCTCCACGGGGCCGTCCTTGTGCTTCTTGCCCACCGTTATTCCTCCATCTGGCGGCCGAGGAAGGCCGCTCCCACCTGGATGAGCTTGATCTCGGTGTCGGTGGCGGGCGCGGGGCTGTCGCCCGCGATGAACATCAGGCTGCCGCACACGTCGCCCGCGGCAATGATCGGCGCCTCGACCAGCGCGTAGCGGTCGACGCCCTCCACCGGCTGCATCTTTTTGCCGTCGGCGGTCACCGCGAAGCTGCGGCGCTGCTCCATGACCTCCTCGAGCGCGGGGGACACGCGGCGCTCGAGCAGCTCCTTTTTGGGGATGCCCGCCACGCTGATGACGTGGTCGCGGTCGCAGACGACGACCGGATAGCCGCCGATCTTGCTGAGCACCTCCGCGTACTGGGTGGCAAAGGCGGAAAGCTCGCCGATGGGGGAATACTTCTTAAAGATCACTTCGCCGTCGTTGTCGGTATATATTTCAAGGGGGTCGCCCTCCCTGATACGCATTGTTCGCCGGATTTCCTTGGGGATGACCACGCGTCCCAGGTCATCGATACGCCTTACAATTCCTGTGGCTTTCATCCGAATTGCTCCTCCTTGTTCTATCTGAAAATATGGTATGTTCGGCAAGGTTATTATTGACTGGCAAAATCGGATTTATGTGGAAGGCTTCGACGGATTCGCAGGAATCTTATGGCACGCCAAAAGTCCAAAAAATACGGGCGGCCATTCGGCCGCCCGCTGCGGGAAAAACGCGTAAACCGTTTCCGGTCAGACGTCCACGCCGAGCCACAATTTGACGAGCAGCCCGACGACGAAGGAGAGCGCCGCGACGCCCAGCGAGATGCAGGCCATCTCCGCGAAGCGGCGTTTGAAGGGCAGGTCCTTGGCGACGGCGATATAGTAGTTGAAGATGACGATGATCAGCACCACGACCGCCAGCATGGTGCCGAGCGCGAACAGATAGCCCTTGGGTGGAAAGAGCAGGTAGGGCAGGATGAGCAGCGCCACGGTGACCAGGTAGGCGATGCCGGTGTAGACGCAGGATTTGAGCGCGTCCTTGCGGCCCTCGCTCTTGGCGGAGAGGAATTCGCTCGACGCCATTGAGAGGGTGGCGGAGATGCCGGTGATCAGCCCGGACAGCGCGATGATCCGCGTGTTCTGCATCGCGAGGGTGAGCCCCGCGAGAGTTCCGGTCAGTTCGACGAGCGCGTCGTTGAGCCCGAGCACCATCGACCCGACGTACTGGAGCCGTTCCTCGTCGAGCAGGTCCATCAGCGCCCGTTCATGCGCGTCCTCCTGCGCCATGACCTCGGCGCTCTCGGGCACCTCCGCGGCCAGCGCGGCGTAGTCGTGCTGCGCCACGTCCTCCCGGTTCTCCATCAGCTTGATCGTGAAGGTAAAGCCGAGCACCCCTGCAAGCAGCTTGCGCCACCACACCTTCAGGCCCTGCGGTTTTATCTCCTCGCCGGTGTATTTTTTCCAGATATTGCAGTGGACGAGCTCCTCCTCCGCCAGCCGGTTGAGCACCTGCTTGTTTTTCCCGTCCTTGAGGCGGGACGCGATCGCCTTATAGGTGGCATACTCGGTAATCTCGGTCTGCTGCATCACGCGGATCGCTTCCAGCGCTTTTTGTGAAATTTGGGTATCCCGCTCCTTTTCCATCAAAACATCCCCTTCCGTCACATTTTTATCCGGTTATCATTGTCCCCTATTTTAACACGTTTTTCTCATCCATACAAATCCAAATCACACAATCAACGGCCACTCATAGTATGAATCGAGGGGGTCAACACCCCAACCGTTTTGGTAAAGGAGAAATTCGGATATGGTACTCAAACCCGATATGGGCGCATACGCGGTCCAGGTGCAGGACCCGTGCTGGCCCGACGTGATGCCCGCCCTGTCCATGACCTATTCGCCATGGCAGCAGTGGGGCCCCGTCTATGAGGCGGAAGTGGGGCTTTCCCGCGGAACGATCTTCCCCGGACTCGACAAACCTTTTTTAGAGGGGGCGTGTCCTTGTGTGTGAACGTCAGAGGCTTTTAAAGCAGATCCAGATGCATGACTTTGCGATTACCGAAGTCGTCCTCTATTTGGACGGCCACCCCACCTGCCAGCCCGCTCTGGCATACTACGAGAAACACAAAAAACTGCGCGATGAAGCGGTTGCGCTCTATAACCAGCAGTTTGGGCCGCTGACCATGCGTGAAAACTGCAACCCGAACAGATGGACATGGGTGGACGATCCGTGGCCCTGGGAAATGGAGGCTTAGTACATCATGTGGTTATACGAAAAGAAACTGGAATACCCCGTTAAGATCAAACGTCCCAACCCCGCGCTGGCCAAATTCATCATCAGCCAGGTCGGCGGCCCCGACGGTGAAATGGGCGCCGCGACCCGCTATCTTCAGCAGCGCTATTCGATGCCCTACGCGCAGGTAAAAGGCATGCTCACCGACATCGGCACCGAAGAGCTCGCCCACATCGAGATGGTTTCCGCGATCATCTACCAGCTCACCCGCTGCATGACGCCCGAAGAGATCAAGCGCAGCGGCTTCGACACCTACTTTGTCGACCACACCGCGGGCGTCTACCCGCAGGCCGCCTCGGGCTACCCCTTCTCGACCTCCGAGCTCCAGGTCTCCGGCGACACCCTTGCCGACCTTTACGAGGACCTCGCGGCCGAGCAGAAGGCCCGCAAGACCTACGACAACATCCTGCGCCTCGCCGACGATCCCGACGTGCGCGACCCGATCAAGTTCCTGCGGGAACGCGAAGTCGTGCATTTCCAGCGGTTCGGCGACGCGCTGCGCATTACCCAGGAGAACCTCGACGCGAAGAACTTCTACGCGTTCAACCCGAGCTTCGATAAAAAATGCAACCCGCCCCAGAAGCTCTTTTCGCCTCCCTGCACGCCCGACGCCGCGGCTGCTCCCGCCTGTGGCTGCGCCCAGCAGGCGCAGCCCTGCCAGCCCTGCGCCCAGCCCCGCTCCTGCGCGCCGGTCAACAACGCCTGCGGGTGCGGATGTGCGGTTCCCGCCGCGGAGCCTGCCTGCGGATGCGCGAACGCGGTCCCGGACACCGTCTGCGGATGCGCGGCCGTCGTGACGGAAACGACCTGCGGCTGTGCCGCCGCCGCTGCGGACCCCGCCTGCGGATGCGCCGCCGCGATGCCCGAGAAGCCGGCCTGCGGCTGTGTGGAGACCCCGCCGGTCTACAGCTCCTTTGTGCCCAATCCGATCGGCATGAACAGCTGCTGCTGCGCGCCCCAGCCCGCCCCCTACGCCAAGCGCAATAAGCGCGGCGGCGGCTGCGGCTGACCCGCTTTCCCCGCGCGCCTGCTCTTTGCTTTGGCAAATTACGATATCCCCGAGGGTCCCCGTTTACCGGGGGCCCTCTTTTTGCACCCGCTTTGGCGCAAAAGGGGAGGGGCCCGCCGGGCGGGCCCCTCCCCTTTCGGCCGGATTATTCGCCGCCCAGCGTGATGCGGATGCCGTCGTGGGCGGCGACCGCGCCGGGGAATTCCTCCCGCGCGCGGCCGATCCACTCCTGCGGGTCGGCGAGCGCGGGGCTGTAGTGGGTCAGCCACAGCCGCCGGGCGTCCGCCCGCGCGGCCAGGCGCGCGCTCTGGGAAAAGAGACTGTGCATCTTTTCCCGGAGCTTTTCCTCCATCGCGTCGTCGCCGTACATCCCCTCGGCGATCATCAGGTCCGCGTCCCGCGCGAATTCGGCGATCGCCGGGATGGGCAGCGTGTCGGTGCAGTAGCAGACGGAAAGCGGCCTGCGCGCGCCGTCGAGCACCTGCTCCGGCTCGATCCGCCGCCCGTCCGGCAGCGTCACCGCCTCCCCCGCGTGCAGCGTGCGGTAGAGCGGTTTGGGGATTCCGAGCGCCTCGGCCTTTTGCGGGTTGAAGACCGGCTTGCGGGCCACCCGCACCCGGTAGCCGTAGCAGGGGATGCGGTGCTTGAGGGGGAGGCTGGAGACGGTCAGGCCGTCCCAGCCGTCCAGCGCGTCCCCGGCGCCCAGCTCGACGAGCTCGACCGGGTAGGGCACCGGCGCGATCATCATCAGGGCGGGCACGACGTACCGCAGGCCGGGCGGCCCCGCGATCGTGAGCGGGGTGGTCTTGCCGCTGTTGCCCGCCGAGAGCAGCAGCCCGGGCAGCCCGGCGACATGGTCGGCGTGGTAGTGGGTGATCAGCAGGGTGTCCAGCCGGCTCAGCCGGCACCCGGCCGCCCGCAGCGCGAGCTGGGTCCCCTCGCCGCAGTCAATGAGCAGCGCGCGGCCCTGGTATTCCATCCAGCAGCAGGTGAGCCAGCGGTTCCCCAGCGGCATGAAGCCGCCCGTCCCCGGCAGACAGACCGACAGCATCCAAATTCCCCCTTTCTCCGCGGATATTCCTATTATAGCACGGCGGGGGGCGGTCTTTCCTCCCGCGGTTGACTTTTCAGGCAAAATGATGCAGAATGTGATTAAAATATGTGGCTCGTCTGGAAGGATCGTGCATCAAAACGCGCCTTTCCGCACACCTATTAGAAAGAAGCGGCGCGGAGGACGGCTTTGCGTTCCCGTCCGCCCGAATCGACACCACCGCAGCATGAAGAAAGAAAGGATTTCGATCAAAATGTCTGTCAAACGGATTACCGCAATCTGCCTGGCGCTCGTCATGATGCTCTCCCTGGCAGTCGGCGCGTCTGCGGCATCAAACTACAGCCTCAAGGTCCAGAATAAGTATGTCCAGTTTTACAGGGGAGGAAGCCTCACCGGGTCCTATCTCTCCAAGGACGGGGCGGTGTCCCTCACCTCGAGCAAGGGCGACCTGCTCGTCTGCTTCACCGACTCGACCGGAAAGTCCCGCCGGATCACGCTGGGCAGCCAGTCCGACCTGAGCGTCACCGGCTCGCTTCCCTCGCTTTCCCTCTCCAAGACGCTTGACAGCGACGTTCAGGTGACCATCGGCGGCACGGTCGGCACGCTGACCGTAGCGGGCGCCAACAAGGTCACCGTCTCGCGCGGCGCAACGGTCACGACCGCCAAGCTCACCAGCAGCAAGGCCAAGCTGACCGCTTCGAGCGGCTCCAGCGTCAAATCGGTGACCGCCGTGACCAAATCGTCCGTCTCGGGCACCGTCGGCTCCCTCAAGACGGGAAGCGGCAGCGATTCGGACAGCACGAGCGGTTCCTCCGCCCTCAAGCTGAGCACCCGGACGATCGACGCCGATTACGGCGACAGGCTCAGCTCGCTTCAGGACGACCTGGAGGAAAACGTCACCGCCTCCTATAACGGCCGCAAGGTGTCGGGCAGGGTGAGCTGGGTCTCCTCCGGCAGCACCGCGATCCGCCGCAGCGGCACCGTGCGCTTCCTCTTCACCCCCGACAGCAGCAGCTACAAAAAGACCTACGGCTCGATCTACATCGACGTGGACGGGGGCGACGACGATGAGGACAGCAGCACGAGCAGCACCGGCGTCAAGCTGACCACCAAGACGATCCGCGCCGATTCGGGCGACCGTCTGCGCGACCTGGAGGACGACCTCGAGGACAACGTCAAGGCCACCTACGACGGCAAGACGATCTCGGGCGAGGTGAGCTGGGATTCCTCCCGCTCCACCGTCGTCAAGAAGAGCGGCAGCTACAAATTCGTCTTCGAGCCGGACAGCAGCCGGTATAAGACCACGACCGGCACCATCCGCATCACCGTGGACGGCGATGACGATGACGGCGATGACGACGTCGAGCTGCGCATCGGCTCGATCAACGTCAAGAACACCACCACCCGCCTGCGCAGCCTCGTGAGCGAGCTTGAGGACGAGGTCGACGCCTACGACGACGACGGCGACCGCATCAGAGGCGAGGTCAAATGGGTCTCCGACACCACCCGCGTGACCAAGACGGGCTACTATGAGTTCTACTTCATCCCCGACAGCAGCAAATACGACCGGGTGCGCGACGAGATCAAGATCACCGTCAACGGCAGCGGCTCGAGCTCGAGCAACAAGAAGCTGACCCTCAAAACCGACAGCTTCAAGGCCGACAAGGACGACCGCCTCTACTACTACGAGGACAAACTCGAGGACAACGTCACCGCCCGCAACAGGGACGGCGACAAGGTGAGCGGCAAGGTCAAGTGGGTCGATGAGAGCGCCCGGATTACCAAGACGGGCAGCTACGACTTCTACTTCATCCCCGACAGCAGCAAGTATGAGAAGACCCGCGGGCAGATCAAGATCACCGTCAGCGGCAGCGGCAGCGGCGCGGTCCACTTCAACACCTCCTCCTTCCGCGCGGACAAGAACGACCGGCTCTACGAGTACGACGACGAGCTCGAGGACAACGTGCACGCCTACAATTCGGACAACGACCGGTTGGACGGCGATTTCGAGTGGGTCGACGAGGACACCAAGATCACCAAGAGCGGCTACTACAGCTTCTACTTCTATCCCGACAGCAGCAAATACGACCGGACCAAGGGACAGATCAAAATCAACGTCCGCTGACAAACGAACGAAAAAAGGCGGCCCGCGCTCGGCGGGCCGCCTTTTGGATTCCCGGGGACTATTTTACGTCGAAGCGGTAGATGGTCGTGTGGTCGTAGGGCTCGCCCGCCCGCAGGACGGGATTCGGCCACTCGGGGTGATTGACCGAGTCGGGCGCGAACTGCGTCTCGAGGCAGAGGCCCCCCCGTTTCTCATAGTAGCAGCCCTCCTTGCCGAGCTGGGTGCCGTCGATGAAGTTGCCCGAATAGAACTGCACGCCCGGCAGGGTCGTCAGGCAGGTCATATGCCTTCCGCTCGCCTCATCCCACATTTCGGCGCAGGGGCCGAGCTCGCCCGCGGGGGAATTGAGCACCCAGTTGTGATCGTAGCCGCCGCCGTAGTTGAGCGGGAGATAATCCGCGTCGATCCGCTCCCCGACCCTGTGGTAATCGCGGAAGTCCATCGGCGTGCCCTCCACCGGCAGGACCCTGCCGGTCGGGATGCTCTCGGCGTCCGCCTCGGTGAAATGGTCGGCGTAAATTTTCAGCTGCTGGCCGAGGATCGTGCCTGAGTTGTGGCCCGCGAGGTTGAAGTAGGCGTGGTTGGTGAGGTTGCAGACGGTGTCCGCGTCGCTCGCCGCCTCGTAGTGCAGGACCAGCTCGTTCCGGTCGGTGAGGGTATAGGTCATCGTGACGCTCAGGGCGCCGGGGTAGTGTTCCTCCCCGTCGGGGCTCACCAGCCGCAGGCGCAGCGCCTGCCCCTCCTCGCAGGAGATCACCTTACCGGCCCACAGCTTCTGGTCAAAGCCGACCGTGCCGCCGTGCAGGTGGTTGACGCCGTTGTCGTTGAGCGCGAGCTGGTACTCCTTCCCGTTGAGGGTGAACCGGCCCTTGCCGATGCGGTTCGCGCAGCGGCCCACCGCCGCGCCGAGATAGTATTTGTTCACCTTGTAGCCCGCGTAATCCCCGTAGCCGAGAATGACGTCGGCCAGCTTTCCATCGCGGTCGGGCGCGAGGACCGACACGAGGTGGCCGCCGAAGTCGGTCGCGGACACCTGCATACCGTTTTTGTTCCGCATCGTATAAAGGGTCGACTGTCCCAAGTCGGTCATCAAATAGGGGGCCTGGGTGATCGTTGTCATCTCTACCGCTCCTTCTCCTCATCTCTGTCATGGACTGCGAACATGCTTCTATTATAGGCGCGTTTGCCCGGAAAGTAAAGCAGCCCGCCAAACGGCGGGCCGCTTTTTATTCCGCCGTCCCGGCGGGGGCGGTTTCATTTTTCTCCGTGTCCCGGGCCTCCCGGCGCGACGCGATCACGATCAGGGTGCCGCGCGCGACCTCGATGCGCGCCGTATCGGCGGAAAACTCGTTGCTCACCCCGATCGGCATCGACGGGGAGAGCCGCGCCCCGGTGAGCGGGTATTCCACCCCGCGCAGCGTCACGCCCTCACATTCCCCGGCGGCGAAGACCGACAGATACCATCCCTCCATGCGGGGCAGCTCGAGCGCGCCGTCCCTGACCGCCCAGGCGCGGTTGTCCGCCGAAAGGATGACTCCCCGCGCGCCCTGCGTGCAGAGCCAGCAGAGGGCCTGCAAATTGGCGACCGTGTGGTCGAGCCTGCCGCCCAGCGCGCCGACGATCACGAACTCCCGGCAGCCGCGGCCCAGCCCCAGCCGCAGCCCCGTCATCGTGTCGGTGTCGTCCTTGCGCACGGGGGTGCGCACCACTTCGACGTCCGGGGCGATCTCCCCGCCGTAGGAGTCGAAGTCCCCGACCGCGAGGGCGGGCTTCAGCCCGAGCCGCAGCGCGGCGGGATAGCCCGCGTCGCACGCGATCACGAGGTCGCCCGGCGCGGCTTTCAGTTCCACGCCGGCGTGGTCCCCGGACGGCCCGCCCGCGACCAGGAGACAGCGGCCCGTCCCCCTGGGGGCGGGCCGTCTCTTTACGCGCATGCAGTCGGGCGGGTTGGGGCGCGTCTTATGGAAGGCGATGCACGCTTCGCAGTCCCCGTGGCGGGGGCAGTCTCGCGGGCAGGCGCAGTCGGGATTCTTCGGCATCATTTTTTCTCCTGTGGGTCCTTCAGTTCCCATTCCTTCAGCTTCTTCGCGTCTTCATAGAGCGCGCGGTAGCTCGCGTGGCGCGACGGGTGGATCATCCCCTCCCGCAGCGCCTCGAGCACGGCGCACCCCTTTTCCACCGTGTGGGAGCAGCCGGTAAACCGGCAGTTCCCCGAAAATTCAGCGAATTCCGGAAAGCAGCCGGCGAGCTCCTCCTTGCGGATGATCTCGTACCGTTCGAGGTCGACCGCCGAAAAGCCCGGCGTGTCGGCGATCCAGCCGTCCTCCCCGATGGGATAGAGCTCGACGTGGCGGGTGGTGTGCCTGCCGCGGCCGAGCTTGCGGCTTGTCTCCCCCGTCGCGATCGACAGCCGCCCGTCGATGCGGTTGAGTAAGCTCGATTTGCCCACGCCCGTGTTGCCGGAAAAGGCGCTGATCCCGTGGGAGAGCGCCGCGCGGATCTCTTCGAGGCCCTCGTCGCTCTGCTGGGAGACGGCGAACACCGGGATGCCGACCGTCCGGTAGATCTCCTCGAGCGCGTCGGGTCCGCCGAGGTCGCTCTTGGTGATGACGAGCATCGGGCGGATCTCCTTGTGGCAGGCGATCGCCATCAGCTTGTCGATGACGAGCGCGTTGGGCGCGGGGTCGGAGACCGAGGCCACAATCACAAAGGTGTCGACGTTGGCCAGCGGCGGGCGCACGAGGGCGTTTTTGCGGGGCAGGATCGCCGTGACGTATCCGGACGCCTCCCCCGTCGGCTCGAGCTCGACGCGGTCCCCGACCAGCGGGCTCACCCCCTCCTTGCGGAAGAGGCCGCGCGCGCGGCACTCATGGAGGGCGCCGTCCGCCTGCACGTAATAAAAGCCTCCCGTCGCCTTGACGATCAGTCCTGTGCGCTTGTCCATCGCCGTTACTCCGCGAAGTCGGACGAGTAGTCGTCCAGCAGGTAGTAGCCGTTCTCGTCGAAATCGAGGTCGTAGACCTGGTAGAGCTCGCCGTCGAAGTAGATCTTGACCGACGCGTAGCCCTCGCCGGTGAAGTAGGCGGGCCACCTGCCCAGCTCGGCCGGGTTGACCGTCTCCTTCTGCACCTCGGTGCCGTCCTGCGCCGCCGTCATCTCGACCATCCGGTCGACCCCCGCGGGCAGCGGGATGATGAGGCGCAGGCGCTTGTTCGACTCCGCCGTGCCCGCGATCGTGATGTCGACCGGCGTGCGCGGCGACACCTGGGAGTCCTCCGCCGGGCTCTGGCTGACGACGAGGCCGTTCATCGCCTCGTCCTCGTAGTCCTCGTCGTAGGTGATCTTGCCCACCAGCAGGCTGCGCTGCTGGAGCAGAAGCTTGGCGTCGTCGAGGCTGATCCCCTCGAGCGGGGGCACCGTCACCAGCTTCTCCTCGCGGCCCATGCTCTTATAGACGGTGACGATGTCGCCCGCCGCCACCTGGTCCCCCTCGGAGGGGATCGTCTGCACGACGCTGCCCGCCGGGACGGTGTCGCTGTACATCTGCTTGGGGTCGGCCGTCAGCCCCCACTCGGTCAGCTTGGCGACGACCTGCTCGTAGTCCTGGCCCGAAAAGTCGGGCAGCGTGACCATCTGCTTGCCCTTGCTGATCTTGACGCGGATTTCCGAGCCGACCTTGACCGTCGTGCCCTCCTTGGGGCTCTGCTCGTAAATGACGCCCTTGTCATAGTCGGTGTTGTAGACCGGGTCGTCCTCCGGGACGATCTCGAACTCCTCGTATTTGGGGGAGACGCGCACCACGTCGTATTTTTCTCCCACGAGGTTGGGGACCTTCTTGTCCTCGACGCTCGCGAAGGGGTTGTTGAGGTAGATCATCCAGCCGATGAAGGCGGCCGACACGATGACGAAGGCGGCCGTCACCCCAGCGAGCACCGGGATGACTGGGGCGCGGCGGGGCTTGTCCTTTTTCTTTTTCTCCTTCTTGCCGCGGCGGGCGTTCTGGATGGCGTCGGAATATTTGCTGTCGTCGTGCGCGAGGGGCGCGCTGAGGTACTTGTACTCGAAGGAGATGGAGGGGTCTCGCTTAAACTCGTCGATGTCGCGGAGCATCTGCGCCGCCGACTGGTAGCGCTTGCCCGCGTCCTTCTCCATCGCGTGCATCGTAATCTCCTGGAGGCCCTCGGGGATCGAGGGGTTCACTTCGCGGGGGAGCACCGCCTTGGACTGGATCTGCTTGAGCGCCACCGACACCGGCGTGTCCGCCTCGAAGGGCACCTTGCCGGTGAGCATCTCATAGAGCATCACGCCCACCGAATAGATGTCGGTGCGCGCGTCGATCGTGTCGCCCGCCGCCTGCTCGGGGGAGATGTAGTGCACCGAACCGATCGCCTTGTCGGTGAGGGTGCGCGTTTCGCTGCGCGCGAACCGCGCGATGCCGAAGTCGGTGATCTTGATCGTGCCGTCCGAGAGGAGCATGATGTTCTGCGGCTTGATGTCCCGGTGGACGATCCCCTTGTCGTGCGCGTGCTGGAGGGCCCGCAGGATCTGGACGGTGAAATGCACCGCCTCCTTCCACTTGAGGACCTTCTCCTGCTCGATGTATTCCTTGAGAGTGATGCCGTCGATGAACTCCATCACGATCGACTGGAGCCGGTCGGAAAAGCTCACGTCGTACACCCGCATGATGTTGGGGTGGTTCAGCACCGCCATCGCCTTCGATTCGTTCTTGAACCGGCGGCGCATGTCGGCGTTGTCCATATATTCCTCGCGCAGAATCTTGACGGCCACGATCCGGTCCTCGATGGTGTCGTACGCCTTGTAGACGTTCGCCATCCCGCCGATGCCGATGATCTCCATGATCTCATATCTGCCGTCGAGCTTCTTGCCCAGATATTTATCCATCTGAATTGTCCTCCCGCTTATTTCGCGACAACGACGGCCGTGATGTTGTCCGGCCCGCCCGCCTTGTTCGCTTCGTCGATCAGCAGGAAGATGTCCTGCTCGCTTGCGCACGTGGTAATGAGCTCCATATGTTCCTCCGGCGGCGCGTAGTTATAGAGCCCGTCGGTACAGAGCAGCAGCCTCCCCGACGGGAAGGGCTGTTCCATGTACTCCACTTCCACCGTCCGCTCCACGCCCAGCGCGCGGGTGATATAGTTGCGTTTCGGGTGGCTGCGCGCCTCCCGTTCGGTGATCTCGCCGCTTTCGATGAGCAGCTGCACCACGCTGTGGTCCCGCGTGATCCGCCTCAGGGGCCCGCCCTCCGCCGCCAGGTAGGCGCGGCTGTCGCCCGCGTGCGCGATATAGAGCATGTCTCCCAGCAGTACCGCCGCGACCACCGTGGTCCCCATGCCGCGCAGCCCCTCGTCCGCCGCGCCCATGTCGTAGATCACCGCGTTGGCCGCCGTGACCGCCGAGAGCAGCAGCGGCTTCACCGAGGCCGGGAGGGGATGCGCCGCCAGCCCGCGCGAAAGTGCCTGGCCGATGATCTCCACCGCCCGTGAGGAGGCGATGTGGCCGCCGTTTTCGCCGCCCATCCCGTCGCACAGCACGACATAGGCCGTGGACGCGTCGACGATCTCATGGACATAGGCGTCCTGGTTCGTCGCACGCACACAACCCTTGTCGGTGCCGCCAAATATCCGTATCAATTGAAATCCCCCTTTTCCGCGCGCGGCGTCCTGCCTCGAATCGCCCGCCGCGGCTCATGTCCGCCCCGCGGACCCGGCCCTATTCCCGCGCGGCGTCCTGCCGCCGCAGCTGCCCGCAGGCCGCGCTGATGTCCGCGCCCAGCTCCCGGCGGATGGTCGCGTTGACCCCCAGCCGCTGCAGCTCGTGCTGGAACCGCTCGATCGCAGCGCGGTCCCCCCGCCGGTAGCCCGTCTCCGCGACGGGGTTCACCGGGATGAGGTTGACGTGCGCGCCCATGCCGCGCAGCCGCGCGGCAAGCTCCGCCGCGTGCTCCGGCGCGTCGTTCACGCCGGCGATCAGTGCATATTCAAACGAAATCCGCCGCCCGGTGGCTTCAAAATAGTCGCGGCAGGCCTCCAGCAGGCGGTCGATATGATACTTTTTGTTGATTGGCATGGAAAGATTCCGAATCGTATCATTTGGCGCGTGCAGCGACACCGAGAGGGTGAGCTGCAATTTCCGCTTTGCTAGCTCGTAGATCCGGTCGACCAGCCCGCAGGTGGAGAGGGAGACGTGCCGCAGGCTGAGGCCGAGCCCCCGCGCGTCCGAAAGGTTCTCCAGAAACGCCATGACATTGTCGAAGTTGTCGAGCGGCTCGCCGATGCCCATCAGCACGACGCCGTCCACCCGCTCGCCGCTGTCCGCCTGCGCTGTGTAGACCTCGTCGAGCATCTCGGAGGCGGTCAGGTCGCGCACCCGGCCCGCCAGCGTCGACGCGCAGAATTTGCAGCCCATCCGGCAGCCCACCTGCGTCGAGATGCAAAGGGAGTTCCCGTGGCGGTAGCGCATCAGCACCGCCTCGACGCAGTTGCCGTCCCGCAGCTCATACAGGTATTTTACCGTACCGTCTATGTTGGAAACAAGTCTTTTTTTGATACGGATGGCGTTTATGTAGAACTTTTCGTCAAGCTGACCGCGCAGGGAGGCCGGGAGATTGCTCATTTCGGCAAATGTGGACACCCTTTTTTCGTGCAGCCAGCCGAAAATCTGCCCCGCGCGAAAGCGCGGCAGCCCCAGCTCCGCGACCGCCGTTTCCAGTTCCGGGAATGTATAGGATTTCAGGTCCAGCCCGCCCATTCGTTCACCGCCCCGCAGTCAAAATGTTTGGCCCGATCACCGCCGCTCGAGGCAGGCGGTGAAAAAGCCGTCGGTATCCTCCCGCTCCCCCGTGTGGGTCTCCTGCGAGATCAGGCCGAAGCCCCCGTTCTCCGCGAGGAACCGCTCGACGACCCGCTCGTTTTCCGCCGGAAGCAGCGTGCAGGTGGAATAGACCAGCCGCCCGCCGCTCCTAAGGTATTGTGAGGAGGTTTGCAGGATTTTATACTGGATTTCCGGCAGATTCTGGATGCTCCCGGGGGGCTTGTACTTGATCTCCGGCTTGCGGCGGATGACCCCGAACCCCGAGCAGGGCACGTCGCAGAGCACCCGGTCGAATTCCCCGAGCGCCGGGTCGTACACCCCCGCGTCCCCCGCCGAGGCGGTGACGATCGACACGCCCAGGCGGCGCGCGCCCTTTGCCACCAGATCGGCGCGCTTTTGGTGCAGGTCGCGCGCGACCACCTCGCCGCGGTTTTCCATCCGCTCGGCGATCGTGAAGGTCTTGCCGCCCGGCGCGGCGCACGCGTCGAGCACCCGCTCGCCCGGCAGCGCGCCAAGCGCCTCGGCGCAGAGCTGGGAGGCGCGGTCCTGCACGTGGAAGAGCCCCTCCGCGAAGGCGGACAGCGTCTCGACGGCGAGCCTGCCCCGCACCGCCACGCAGCCGCCGGGCGGCGCGGCCGGGACGGCTTCCGCCCCCTCCGCCACGAGCCGCTCGCAGAGCGCCTCCGGCGTAATCCGCAGGGTGTTGGCGCGCAGGTAGACGGGCGCCTTGCCGAGCGAGCCTGCGAGCATCCGCAGGGCGGCCTCCTCCCCGTAGGAGGCGAGCCACTCCTCCACCAGCCAGGCGGGACAGGAATAGTCGACCGCGAGCTGTCCGGCGCGGGAGCCCCCCGCGGGCGGGACGGCCTTTCCGTCCCGCAGGAAGGCGCGCAGCACCCCGTTCACGAACCCCGAGGCGCGCACGCAGCCGAGCGATTTTACAAGGTTGACGCTCTCGCTCACTGCGGCGTAGTCGTCCACGCCGTCCATGTAGAGGAGCTGGCAGACCCCCATCCGCAGGGAAGCGCGCACCGCCGGGGTGAGCGCGGAAAGCGGCTTGGCGGAGTAGCGCGCGAGGATGTGGTCGATCGTGAGCATCCGCTCGAGCGTACCGTAAAAGAGCGCGGCGGCAAATGCGCCGTCGCGCGGGGAAAGTCCGTTTTTGGCGGACAGCGCATCGATCACGAGGTTGGAGTAGGCCCCCGCCCCCTCCATCCGCATCAGCGCCTGCGCCGCCGCCGTACGTGCATCCTTCATGGCGCGGCCCCGGTCAGTCGCGCCGGCGGTTGCCGAAGAGAAGGATCAGCCGCATCAGCTGCGCCACCGAGACGAGCAGCGCCGCCACATAGGTCAGCGCCGCCGCGCGGAGCACCTTGCGGGCCCCCTCCAGCTCCCGGCGGTCGAGGAAATTTCCGTTCTCGAGCGTCGCGAGCGCACGGGAGGAGGCGTTGAACTCGACCGGCAGCGTCACGAGCTGGAAGACGGCGACGAGGGAAAAGAGCAGCAGCCCGATATCCACAAGCGTCCCCGAGAGGAAGAGCCCGACGATGATGAGCGGGATCGACAGCTTGGAGCCGAAATTGGTGATCGGGATGATCGCGTTGCGGAAGGTGAGCGGCGCGTAGTGGGTCGCGTGCTGCACCGCGTGGCCGCACTCGTGGGCCGCCACGCCGAGCGAGGCGACCGAGTCGCTGTCGTACACTCCGGCCGAGAGGCGCACCACCCGTTCGCCGGGGTCGTAGTGGTCGCTGAGCTTGCCGGCGACGCGCTCGACGCGCACGCCCGTGAGGCCGTTGTCGTCGAGGATGCGGCGGGCGGCCATCGCGCCCGTCATCCCGCGGGAGACGCGCACCCGCGAATAGCGGTTGTACGCGCCCGAGACCTGCGCCTGCGCCCACGCCGCGAAGAGCAGCGCGGGCACGACGAGGATCAGATAGTAGTAGTCAAGCGGATAAAACATCAGTTACTCCCTTTCGTTGGGGGATTCCCCCAGCCTGGTCCCCGCGGCGACGGGATGTCCCCGCAGGTAGTCGGCGGCGTTCATCCGGCGGCCGCCCTCGGCCTGGATTTCCACCAGTTCGACCGCCCCCTCGCCGCATGCCACGGTGAAGGACTTTCCGCCGAGCAGCTCGCCCGGCGCGCCCTTTCCCTGCGCGGCGCGGGTGCGGTAGACCTTGAGCAGCTTCCCGCCGAGCGTCGTGTGCGCGACCGGCCAGGAATTCATGCCGCGCACGAGGTTGTGCACCTCCCGCGCGGGCTTTGAAAAGTCGATCTCCGCCAGCTCCTTGGAGAGCATCGGCGCGTAACAGGAGGCCGCGTCGTCCTGCGGTTCGCGCGGGGCCCGCCCCGCGGCGATGAGCGTTACCGTCTCGGAGAGGGCCTGCGCGCCGAGGGCCGCCAGCCGCTCGTAGAGCTCGTCCGACGTCTCGTCGGGGCCGATGGGGGTCGCGCGGCGCAGGATCATATCCCCCGTGTCCAGCCCCTCGGCCATATACATCGTCGTGACGCCCCCTTCGGCGTCCCCGGCGATCACGCTCCACTGGATGGGCGCCGCGCCCCGCCAGCGGGGCAGCAGCGAGCCGTGCACGTTGACGCAGCCGTACTTCGGCAGCTCCAGGATCTCCTTCGGCAGGATTTTGCCGTAGGCGACGACGACGACCAGTTCGGGAGAAAGCTCCCGCAGGATCGAGAGCGCCTCGCCGTCCCGCATTTTGGCGGGCTGGTAAACCGGCAGCCCGCGTTCGAGCGCCAGCTCCTTGACGGGCGGCGGCATCAGCTTGTAGCCGCGGCCCCTGGGCTTATCCGGCTGGGTGAACACCCCGGCCACCTCGTGCCCGTCGTCCAGCAGGCGCGCCAGGCAGGGCACCGCGAAATCGGGGGTCCCCATGAAAACGATTCTCATCGCGATCCCTCCGTCATTCGGTCTCCTCGAGCTCCTCGGGGTCGAGCATCCGGTCGGCCTTGTCGATGAAGAGGACGCCGTCGAGGTGGTCGGTCTCGTGGCAGACCGCCACCGCGAGGTACCCCTCGGCCTCCAGCTCGAACGGCTTGCCGTAGCGGTCCTGCGCCCGCACCCTGAGCTTCTGGGGGCGGTGGACCATGCCGTACTGGCCGGGCACCGAAAGGCAGCCCTCGCCGCCGTACTGGTCCCCCTCCTGCTCGACGATCTCGGGATTGACGAGTTCATGCCGGCCCTCGCCCACATCGATGACGACTGCGCGGCGCAGGATGCCCACCTGCGGGGCGGCGATGCCCACGCCGTCCCCCTTCATCGTCTCATACATATCGTCGAGCAGCGTCCACAGCCGCTCGTTGAACTCGGTGACCGGGCGGCTCTTTTTGCGCAGCCGCTCGTCCCCCTCCTTGATAATCGTCCGTAGCGCCATGATTCTATCCCCTTTGTAATCTGTGTGGAAATATTTCCTTATAGTTTATTCAATCGTGACATCCGGCTGGTTCCACGCGGTGAGCGTCGTTTCCGTTTCGGAGAAGAGCTGGTCGGTTTTCCCGTCCACCGTCACGCTCGCACGCGAGGTCACCCGCTGGCCGACGAGCAGCCCTTCGGGATTGACGAGGTAGGTCGCGCTGCTCTCAAGCACCTGCTGGCCCTCGGGGGCCTGCTTATTGAGATCGGCAAGGGCCTTTTCGTTCATCTCGAACGTGTATTCGGTGCCGGTGTCCCACTCGGTCGTGGTGACGACCGCGATCCCGTTTTTCAGGCGGCCGCCGAAGGGCGCGAAGCTGCCGCCCGCGTCCCCCTGCTCCTGCCACGCGCCCCCGACGAGGGAGTAGACCTTTCCGCCCTGCATCTTCATCTCGGTGACGACGGTCTCATCCCCCATCGCGGTCTCCGAGCGGTAGAGCGCGTCGGTTTGCCTGCCGTCGCGCACGAAGGTGAGCGTCTCCTTCGTCACGGCGTCGAATCCCTCGACGATCCCCTGCTCGCTCGAGAGGGTCACCGTCACCGTGAGCTCTCCGTTCTGGAGCGCGTCGAACCGCTCCATCGCGTCGTTGACGAGGTCGGCCTCGGTCTTCCGGCCGCAGGCGGCCAGGGATAGCGCCATCAGGATGGCGAGGATTCCCGCTAAAACCTTTTTCATCTTGTCCTCCAGTCGCATGTCAGATCGAGCTTTCATATTTCGGGTCGACGGTGAGCGTCACGCCGCGCAGGGCCGGCTGGGAGAAATACCAGTCCGCCGTGCCGCGCAGCAGCGCGCGGGTGCGTTTGTCGTAGCGGCATTTGACCGCCATGCGAAAGCGGTACTTGCCCGCGAGCTTGACGATCTGGCTTTCGCAGGGGCCGAGCACCCGCAGCGGGAGCCCGGCGTAGTCCGCCTTCGCCCGGCGGGCAAATTCCGCGAGGAACTGCCGGGCGGCCTCCTTCGTCTTCGCGTACGCAAGGCCGGAGAAGCCGATCCCCACCATGTCGCAGAAGGGCGGGTAGAGGTGGATGCGGCGGCTGTCGATCTCCTCCGCGTAGAACCCGTCGTAGTCCTGCGCGGCGGCCAGCGCGATCACCGGGTTTTCCGGCGTGAAGGTCTGGATATAGGCGCGGCCCGCCTTTTCGGCGCGGCCCGACCGCCCGACCACCTGTGTGAAGAGGGAAAACGCCCGTTCAAAGCTGCGGTAGTCCTGCGCGTAGAGGGCCGAATCGGCCGACAGCACCCCCACGAGGGTGACGTTCGGGAAATCGAGGCCCTTGGCGACCATCTGCGTCCCGATTATTATATCATATTTTCCGGCTAAAATATCGGAAAAATGCTTTTCATGGGAAAAACGCGCCATCGTCGTATCCATATCCATCCGCAGGACGCGCGCGTCGGGGAAAAGCTCGCAAAGCTCCTGCTCCACCTTCTGGGTCCCGGCGCCCGAAAACCGCCGGAACTTGTTGCCGCAGGTGGGGCAGCTCTCGTCCGGGCGGGCGGTGTAGCCGCAGTAGTGGCACATGAGGTGCCCGTTGGCGCTGTGGTAGGTGAGCGCCACCGAGCAGTTGGGACAGGTGGCGACGGTCGAGCAGACGGCGCATTTGACGAGGGTGTTGTAGCCGCGACGGTTGAGCAGCAGGATGCTCTGCTCCCCCGCGTCGAGGTTCCTTTGCAGCTCGGCGATGAGCTGCTCCGAGAGGGACGCGCTCTGCGCGCCGAGCGGCTGCGCCGCCATGTCGAGGATCGCCACGTCGGGCAGCCTGGCCGCGCCGTAGCGGTTTTTCAGCGTGAGCAGCTCATAGCGCCCCTCCCGGGCGCGGTAAAAGCTCTCGACGCTCGGGGTGGCCGAGGCAAGCAGCAGCAGCGCCCCCTCCTGCGCCGCGCGGAAGCGCGCCACGTCCCGCGCGTGGTAGCGCGGGGACATCTCCGACTTATAGGTGCCCTCCTGCTCCTCGTCGATGACGATGAGCCCGATGTTCTCCATCGGCGCGAACACCGCGCTGCGTGTCCCCACGACGATCGAGGCGCCGCCGTTTTTGATCCGCTTCCACTCGTCGAGCCGTTCGGTCATCGAAAGCCCGCTGTGCAGCACCGCGACCCGCCCGCCGAAATACCGGCGGAACCGGTCGATCATCTGGGGGGTGAGGGAAATTTCCGGAACCATCATGATCACCCCGCGCCCACCGTCGAGCACGTGGCGGATGGTGCGCAGGAAGACCTCCGTCTTGCCCGAGCCGGTCACGCCGTAGAGGAGCGCGGTGCGCGCCTCCCGGCTGTCCGCCAGCCCGCACAGCCGCTCAAAGGCGGCGTTCTGCTCCTCCGTCAACACGATCGCCGCCGCGTCCTCCCGCGCCGGGCCCTCCGCGTAGGGGCTGCGGTAGATCTCCCGCGTGAAAAGCCGCGCCGCCCCCGCCGAAACCAGCCGGTCCACGACCGATTTTCCGACGGCGGCGAAATAGCAGACCTCCTTGAGGGACGCCTCGCCCACCTGCAGCAGCAGCTCGACGACCGCCTTCTGCTTGGGCGTGAGCTTCACCCGCACGTCGGAGAGCTCCCCAATCTCCCCGTCGAGCCGCACCATGACGAGCTTCCCGTCGAGCACCCGGCGGCGCACCTCCTGCGCCTTCTGAAACGTCCCCCGCGCGCAGAGTTCCCGCAGAACGGGCGCGTCCCGCTCGAATCCGAGCGCGGCGAGGAGCGCCTCCTCCCGCACCGGCTTCCCCCGCCCCGCGAGGTAGTCGTAAACCCGGCGTTCCTCCGGGTCTTCGGGGGCGGGCGCGTCCTTGGAAAGCTCGTAGGTATATTCCAGCTCCACCCCGATGCCGGGGGGCAGCAGGGCTTTCACCGCGTCGAAATAGGTGCAGAAGGTGTTGTCCCGCAGCCAGAAGACGAGCGACAGCAGCTTGTCCGACAGGAGCGGTTCGGGGTCGACGAGGGTCGCCAGCGGCTTGAGCCCCGCCGCGTCCGGCTCCTCCTCCACCGCGACGGCCAGGCCGAACCGGGTGCGGTTGCCCGCGCCGAAGGGCGCGGTCACCCGGCAGCCGGGACGGACGGGCATCCCCTCCGGCACGCGGTAGCTGTAGATTTTATCAAAGCTCTGCGCCGCGTTCTCCACGACGACGCGCGCCACCAGCGGCATGGGGGTCCCTCCCTTCGCACGGATGGATGTCCGGATTCAGAGCGCATCCAGCATCCGCTGGAGCGCGTCGAAAAACCGCCCCACATGGATGCCGTCGCAGAAGGCGTGGTGCGCCGTCACCGAAAGCGGCATTGTCACCCGCCCGCCCTCGCGGGCGTATTTCCCCCAGGTGATGTGGGGGACCGCGTCGTCGCGATCGAAGCTGCCCGCCTGCGAAACCGACGTGAAGTCGACCCACGGCAGGCAGGAGAGGTAGAGGTAGTCGTCCCGCGCCTCCTCCGAGTCGAGCAGGAAGCGGTCCCCCTGCCGCGCCGACGCCTCGCCGCAGCGGCGCAGGAACTCGCCGAGGTCCTCGCACCACTCGACCCCGACGCACTTGAAGAGCTCGCCGTCCGCGCGCGGCTCGGTGAAGGAGGGGTTGACCCGCTCGTGCAGCAGCGGCCGCCCCTCCCGGATGCGCATCCGGAAGGCGGGGACCCCGTTTGCGGCGCGGACGACGAAATACCCCATCGCGTGGTAGGAGGACCCGCCCCGCGCCTTCATGAACTCGCAAAAGCGGGTCACGTCGAGCCGCGCGCAGAGGTCGTACTGCGGGCGGTCGAGCGAACGGAAATACCGGTACTGCTCCCGCCGGGGCCATGTCTCCAGATCGATCCACTCCATGCCGTCACGCCTCCCCTCTCTCCTCCCGGGCGCGATAGAGGTCGCGCAGGCGGTCGAGGATCTTTTCCGCCACCGCGTCCTTGCCCATGAGCGGCAGGCACTCGGCCCCCTCCCGCGTGAGGATGATCACGAGGTTGGTGGCGGTGCCGAAGCCCGCGCCGCGGGTGCCCAGATTGTTGGCGACGATCATGTCCACATTCTTTTTGGAGAGCTTGGCGCGCGAATTTTCCAGAAGGTCGCGCGTCTCCATCGAAAAGCCGCAGATCACCTGCCCCGGCGTCCGGTTGTGGCCGAGGTGGGAGAGGATGTCCTGCGTGCGCTCGAGCGCGAGCGTGAGGCCGCCCTCCGCCTTCTTGATCTTGTGGCTGGCGACTTCGGCCGGGCGGTAGTCGGCCACCGCGGCGCATTTGATGATGATGTCCTGTCCGGACGCGCGGGAGACGACCGCGTCGTACATCTCCGCCGCCGAGACGACGGGCACCACCGCCACCCCGAGCGGCGGCGCGAGCGAGACCGGGCCGGAGACGAGGGTGACGGCCGCGCCGCGCCTGCGCGCGGCGGCGGCGAGCTCATACCCCATCCGCCCGGTCGAGTGGTTGGTGACGAACCGCACCGGGTCGATCGCCTCCCGGGTCGGGCCGGCGGTGACGAGCAGGCGCACCCCCTCCAGGTCCCGCTCGGTGAGCGCCGCGCGCACCGCCTCAAAGAGCACGGCGGGATCGGGCAGCCGCCCGCGGCCGGTGTCGCCGCAGGCGAGCAGGCCGCTGTCCGGCTCGAGCACCGTGAAGCCGAAGCCGCGCAGCGTCTCCAGATTGCGCTGGGTGACGGGATTGTCGTACATGCCGGTGTTCATCGCCGGGGCGACGATCTTGGGGCAGCGCGCCGCCAGCACCGTCGTCGTGAGCATGTCGTCCGCGACGCCCGCCGCGAATTTGGCGATCACGTTGGCGGTCGCGGGCGCGATCAGCATGACGTCCGCCTTTTTTGCGAGCGCCACGTGCTCGACGTCATATTCGTAATTGCGGTCGAAGGTGTCTGCCGCGACGCGGTTTTTGGAGAGCGTCTCAAAGGTGAGCGCCGACACGAACTCGGCCGCGTTTTTCGTCATCAGCACATGCACGTCGGCATCCGTCTTGGCAAGGTCGCTCACAAGCTGCGCGGCCTTGTAGGCCGCGATGCCGCCCGATACGCCGACGACGATCGTTTTTCCCTCAAACATTCCGATTCCTCCTCATTCCAGCGGGACCACCCGCCAGGGCGGTCCGCCGCCTTCGATCGCGTGGGTCCCCTGAGGGTTGATCCCCCAGATCGACGCGCCGTCCAGGCGGCCGAGCCTGCGCGGGGCGTCCTCCCGCGTGTCGTAGAGCCAGCATTCCCGCTTTTCCATCAGGTCCCCGTCCGCCGTCTCCGCAACGTCGGAGACGACGTAGACAAACTGCACGCCGCCCTCGACCGCGCGGGTGCAGTAAAGCCCGAACCCGTAGCCGCCGTCATAGAGCTTGCGCCCGTCGTAGTCGCGCGGGGAAAAGGAGATCTCCTCCCCCGTCGCGAGGTCGTGGCGGCGGAAGCTCGGCCACGCCTCTCCGTCCCGCTTATCCATCCAGATGTAGTCGTAATGGGACGCGTCGAGGGGAAGCGCGTCCCCGGAGGCGGTGTTGTCCTTCGCGACGAGCCGCCATTCGCCCCCGTCGGGGAGGAACCACGCCTCGATCCCCCACTCGTAGCCCTCGTCGGTAAAGATCCCGTTGTTCCACTCCCGGAAGCCGTAGAGGCCCCCCTCCACCGGCTTGTAGCGGAAAAAGCCCGTGTCGTCGCAGAAAAGCTCCCGCTCCCCCGCCGTGTCGAGGCGGTAGAGCACCCGGCGGGGCTCGCCGGGCGGCGGGTCGACGCTCGCCATGTAGTAGAGGCTCTCGCCGAACGGCCAGCACTGGTAGATCCCGTAGGCGCCCGCGTCGTAGACGGTGAAGCCCTGCCAGCGCACGTCGCGGTAGTCGTCCACAAGGGAAAGGGCGTCGGCCGCGATGTCATAGAGCAGCAGCATTGCGCCCGTCTCGAGCGCGATGTGCCCGCTGCCGAGCGGGTAGGCGTTCACATAGGCGGATTGCTTTTCATAGTCGCCCGTGGCGGCCTCCACCTCCTCCGGGGAGGCGTCGGGGAAGGCGTGCAGCAGCGTTCCGTCCAGGTCGTAGAGCGCGGCGTTCAGAAGCGTCCACTTCCCCTCCCGCAGCGCCGCGCGGGTGCCGGGGACGGTGCGCAGCACCCAGCCCTCGCCGATCGTGAGGGTGATGTCCTCCGGCGAAAGGCCGGGGCCGGCCGCCGGGTCCCCGAAGGCGGCGGTGCGCAGGACTTCATTGTCGAGCCCCACCCAGGTGAGGGCCGCGCCGTTTTTGATCGCCGTCCCGGTGCCCGCCGCGTTCCACGCGGGGCGGGCGTAGAAATCCGCGTCGTAGTAGACGGGCTCCGCCGGTTCTTCCGCGCCGGGCCCGCTCAGGGCGGGCGGCTCTTCCGGAGAGGAAGAGGGCGCGGACGGCGTTTCTCCGCCGCGCGGCGCGCATCCGGGCAGCAGCAGCGCCAGCGCCGCCGCCAGCGCGAGCAGGCGTATCTTCATCTTTTTCACAACATCGCCTCCCGGGCGTGAAAAACAAAACAGGCCCTGTCAGAGCAGGGCCGCTTTGCCGTTATTCCTTCGGATGGGGGTTCCCCATCTTATACTTCCCGGCGGCAAACTCCTCGACCGCCTTCTGCACCGGCTTTTCCTCGGTGATCGCGTGGTCCTCCTCCTGCTCCTGCGCGATGTCGCGGGCGCGTTTGGCAACCGCAACCACAAAGGCATAGTAGCTGTCGCCCGGCTTGATGATGGAGGTGATCGACGGCCTAAGCATACTCATGGAACTCACACACCTTATCGATAAATTTTTTCATATTGCGGGTGCGGCACTTGGCCGCCGTGATGATCGCGCCCAACTGTTCGCGCGCCTTTTCCACATCGTCGTTGACGATCACATAGTCGTATTCCGCGGCGTGGGAGAGCTCAAACCGCGCCGTGCGCAGCCGGGCTTCCATCGCCTCCGGCGTCTCGGTGCCCCTTCCGGCGAGCCGCTCGTGGAGCGTCCCGTAGGAGGGGGGCAGGATGAAGACGAAGACCGCCTCGGGAAAGCTCTCCCGGATCTTCATCGCGCCCTGCACCTCGATTTCGAGCACCACGTCCCGCCCCTCGGCGATGTGGCGCTCCACCGCGGCGCGCGGCGTGCCGTAGCAGTTGCCGCTGTACTCCGCGTGCTCCAGCAGGCCGTCGCTTTTGGCCAGCCGGTCGAATTCCTCGCGCGTGATGAAATGGTATTCCACTCCGTCCGTCTCTCCGGGCCGTGGGGCGCGCGTCGTCACCGACACCGAAAGCACCGCCTCCGGGTGGCTTTCAAGGTAGGGCCGCAGGATCGTGCCCTTGCCGACGCCCGACGGCCCCGAATAGACGATCAGCGTACCCTCACTCATCGTCCTCGACCTCGTCGTCCTCATCCACCATGCGGTTGGCGACCGTCTCCGGCTGCACCGCCGAGAGGATCACATGGTCGGAGTCGGTGATGATGACCGCGCGGGTCCGGCGGCCGTAGGTCGCGTCGACCAGCGTGCCGCGGTCGCGCGCGTCCTGGATGATCCGCTTGATCGGGGCGCTTTCGGGGCTGACAATCGCCACCAGGCGGTTGGCGCACACCATGTTGCCAAAACCGATGTTGATGAGCTTCATCTTGCGTTCTCCTTATTCGATATTCTGTATCTGTTCACGGATTTTTTCCACGTCGCTCTTGATGTCGACCACCACCTGCGCGACCGCCACGTCCTGCGCCTTGGAGCCGATCGTGTTGGCCTCGCGGTTGATCTCCTGCACCAAAAAGTCGAGCTTCCGCCCGATCGGGTAGTCGTAGCCAAGGATCTCGCGGAACTGGACGAGGTGGCTTTCGAGCCGCACCGTCTCCTCGTCCACCGCGACCCGGTCGGCAAAGATCGCCGCCTCGGTCACGATGCGGGCCTCGTCGATCTGGCGGTCGGCGAGCACCTCGCGGATCTTCGCGGCCAGCCGCTCGCGGTAGGCCTCCACCGTGCGGGGGGACTGCTCCTTGACGAGCGCCACGCCCCGCCCGATGCTCTCGAGCCGGCTCAGCAGGTCGGCCCTCAGGCGTTCGCCCTCGGCGGCGCGCATGGCGACAAAGCGGTTCACCGCCTCGTCCGCGACCGTCCTGACCGCCGCCCAGATCTCCTCCTCGTCCTCCGCCTCGCGGCGCACGGTGAAGATGTCGGAGAACCGCGTGAGGGTGGAGAGGGTGAGGTCGTCCTTGAGCCCCGCCTCTTCGCCGATCTTACGCAGCGCGTCCACATAGGCGCCCGCCAGCTCCCGGTTGGCCTCGACAACCGCGTTCTGCCCCTCGACCGTCAGGATGGTGACGCCGACCTCCACCTTGCCGCGGGAGATCTGCCCCTGCACGTAGCTTTTGAGGCGCTCCTCCAAATATCCGTATGCCCGGGGCACCCGCGCCGAAAATTCAAAAAACCTGTGGTTGACCGACTTGATCTCCACCGTAATGTCCCGGCCGCCCAGCATCTGCTGCGCGCGTCCGTAGCCCGTCATGCTTTTGACCATCCGCGTCCCATCCTCCACGTCGTTTTGGCGTGCGCCGCCGCACATTTCCGTATCTTGATATTTTACCCCATATCGTCCCCTTTGTCAATTTCCGGATGGCTTCATAGCCTTTCGGAAGCGCAAAAAGCCGCCGGTCTTTCGACCGGCGGCTTTCGGGAAACAATCAGACGGGATGGACCTTGCTGGCCTTGTCGGCGTGCTTGCCGTCGACTCCGTACTTCTTGTTCTTGCGGGACTCGAAGAATTTGGGCGCGACCTGCGGGAACATCGCCATCGTGAGGATATCCTCCTCCTGCTCGAGATACTCGGCAGGGAACTCGGCGCGCATCTTCTCCATCTCCGGCTCGAGCAGGTCGGCCGGACGGCAGTCGATCGGCTTTTCGTCGCCGATGATCTTCTTGCGGAAGGCGGGGTCGATCTCGACCGGGGTCTTGCCGTACTCGCCCTTCACGAGGCCCTTGAACTCCTTGGTGACCATCTTGTACCGCTCGCCCATGATGACGTTGAACACCGCCTGGGTGCCGACGATCTGGGAGGTCGGGGTGACCAGCGGCGGGTAGCCCGCGTCCTTGCGGACGTTCGGGACCTCGCGGAGCACATCCTCGAACTGGTCCTCCTTCCCGGCCTGCTTGAGCTGGGAAACGAGGTTGGAGAGCATGCCGCCCGGCACCTGGTAGATCAGCGTGTTCGCGTCGACGCCCATGACCTTCGGGTTGAGCAGGCCCGCGTCGAGGTATTTCTGGCGCAGCTTGGCGAAGTGGGCGCGCACGACGTCCAGCTTCTTGAGGTCGAGGCCGGTGTCGTAGGGAGTGCCCTGCAGCGCCGCGACCATCGACTCGGTGGCGGCGTGGGAGGTGCCCATCGCCAGCGGGGACATCGCCGTGTCGATGATGTCCACGCCCGCCTCGATGCTCTTGAGCAGCGCCATCGAAGCGAGGCCGGAGGTGTAGTGGGTGTGCAGGTTGATCGGGATTTTGACCGCCTTTTTGAGGGCGGAGGTCAGTTCAAAGGCCGCGGACGGCGTGATGAGCGCCGCCATGTCCTTGATGCAGATGGAATCCGCGCCCGCGCTCTCAAGCTGCTTGGCGTAGTCCACGAAATAGTCGATGTTGTGCACCGGGCTGAGGGTATAGGACATCGCCGCCTGAAGGTGGCAGCCCGACTTCTTGGCCGCGCGGATCGACGCTTCGAGGTTGCGGATGTCGTTGAGCGCGTCGAACACGCGGATGATGTCGATGCCGTTGTCGACCGACTTCTGGACGAAATACTCGACCATGTCGTCGGCGTAATGGCGGTAGCCCAGCATGTTCTGGCCGCGGTAGAGCATCTGCAGCTTGGTGTTGGGCATTTCGCGGCGGATTGTCCGCAGACGCTCCCACGGGTCCTCGTCGAGGAACCGGATGCACGCGTCGAAGGTCGCGCCGCCCCAGCACTCGCAGGAGTAGAAGCCGACCTCGTCCATCGCGGGCAGGATAGGGAGCATCTCATCCAGGCGCATGCGCGTCGCGATCAGCGACTGGTGCGCATCGCGCAGGATGGTCTCGCAAATTTTAACCTTTTGAGCCATGGATCATTCCCCCTTAACCGATGGAGATGAGCAGATCGTCCGAGTTGACCGAATCGCCCTTCTTGACATGGACGCCCACAACCGTACCGGCAACAGGGGTGAAAATCTCGTTTTCCATCTTCATCGCCTCGAGCATGAGCACGAGCTGGTTGGCCTCGACATGGTCGCCGACGTTGACCTTCACATCGAGGATGTTGCCGGGCATCGGCGCGTTGATCTTGGTCGAGCCGGCGGCGGGAGCGGCGGCAGGCGCGGGAGCCGGGGCGGCCGCGGGAGCCGGAGCGGGCGCCGGAGCCGGAGCGGGCGCCCGCTCCGGCTC
>NZ_JAPJQF010000016.1:0-16563 GCF_030825285.1 Anaerotruncus massiliensis (ex Togo et al. 2026) | reverse complement strand
AGCGGGCGCCGGAGCGGCGACCGGAGCGGCCACGGGAGACGGGATCGGGGAGGGCACGGCGTAAGGCATCGCGGCCGGAGCCGGGGCGGCGTAGACGGGAGCGGGAGCCGGAGCCGGAGCGGCGGGGGCCGCGCCCGGAGCCAGCTCATCCACCTGTACGTCGTAAGCCCTGCCGTTGACAACTATGTTAAATCTTTTCATGACTGTATCCTCCTGTAAAATATGATTTGTTTTTGATTCATATGGTCTGCCGAGCCGCACTGGTTCCGGGCGGCCGGCCTGCATCGGTAGGTATCCGCCGCATTCCTGCGGCAATGGCGGGCCGGCGCCGGGTTACATCGAGATGTTGCCGTGCTTCTTGGGAAGGGTGCTCACACGCTTGCCGGCGAGCATGTCGAGCGCGGAGATGACCGCGGCGCGGGTATCTGCGGGGTCGACCACGTCGTCGATGTGGCCCCTGGCGGCGGCCGCGAGGGCGCTCGCCTCGTTGGCGAGATACTCCGCCTCGACCTCGGCGCGGGACTTCTCAAGGGTGATCTTGTCGCCCTCAAGGAAGGCCACGGCGGTCTCGGGGGCCAGCGCGGAGATGACCGCGTTCGGCCAGGCGATCGCGTAATCGGCGTTGGCGCCGCGTCCCGCGAGGGCGACGCAGGCCGAGCCGTACGCCTTGCCGACGATGACCGCGACCTTCGGGGTGGTCGCCTCGGCGTAGACGTGGGCGAGCTTGGCGGCCTCACGCACGCCGCCCTGGAAGACATGGCCGTCGGCGGCCGCGAACTTTTCGCAGTTGACGAGGGTCACGACGGGAATCTGGAAGGAGTCGCAGATCGCGACGAAGCGGGCGATCTTGCTGCATCCGCCCGAGCAGACGGCGCCGCTGTCCGACGCGGCGACGAAGCCGACGGTCGTGCCGGCGACGGTGCCCAGCGCGACCTTCGCGCCGGTGCCGGAAAACGCCTTCTGGAGCTCGATCAGGCTGTCCGCGTCCGCGATCTGCTCCGCGATGCCGAGGATGTCGGCCTGGTCCGCGACGCCCGCCGCAAGCGCGTCGAGCGCGGCGCCCGCGCCGGGAGCCTCGGTGAAGTCGCAGTAGGGGGCTGCGGAGAGGTTGTTGGAGGGGAGCAGGGAAACCAGCCTGCGCGCCGCGGCCACCGCGGCGTCGGCGTCCTTCTCCACGATATGTGCAACGCCCGACTTGGCCGCGTTGGCCGCGTCGGTCGCGGAATCCGCGTCGGCGGGGGTCAAAAAGAGCTCGGCGCCCTCGCTCATGACGACGAAGTCGGCGGAGGCGGCGATCAGCGCCGCGCTGCCCGCGCAGGCGCCCGCCACGACGGAGACCTGCGGCACGACGCCCGAGAGGTTGTTGGTCCAGAGGAGCATCTCCCCATAAGCGGCGAGCGCGTCGAGGCCCTCGTCCACGGCGGCGCCGTTGGAATCGTAGATGCCGACGACCGGCGCGCCGGTCTTGACCGCGAGGTCGTAGATCTTCTTGATCTTGGAGCCGTGGGCCGCTCCGACCGCCCCGTTGCGCACGGTGGAGTCCTGGGAAAACGCATACACGGGGCTGCCTTCCACCAGGCCGTAGCCGGTGATCACCCCGGTGCCGTCACAGCCGTTCTTCACGAGCGCGCCGACCTCGACAAAACTGTCGGGGTCAAAGAGCGCCGTCAGCCTTTTGCGGGCCGCCGTCGCCTTTTGGGCCTCGTTACGTGCATCGGCCAGTGACATCGCCTTGTCACTCATGTTTTTTTCCTCCTATCTTAAACTGACGCCCGTCGTCCCGACGGGCGGCCGCCATTCCGGCGGGGATCAAAATACGGGATTCGGTCGCATTTGTTGACTTTCCACAGATGAAAAAAAGAAAATGTCAAAATGTAACCACAATAAAGTATACACTTTTCCATCCCAAATAACAAGCTGTTTTTTGCGGTTTTTGATAAAAGATTAACGGTTCTTTTCCACGTTTCCGACAGAAAAAACGCCGCGGTCTCCCGCGGCGTTTTGGTATTTGCGTATCGATGGCGCCCGTGGAACTCACCGCCCGCAGCCGCAGCTCTTCTTCGCGAAGAACGCCTCGAGCGGGAAAGGCTCCCGCGCCTCATAGCCGAGCTTGGTGAGCGCGAGGCGCAGCTCCTCCGAAAGCCCCTCCCCGAGCTTCGCCGAAAGGGCCCCCGCACGCATCTGCGCCGTAAAGGCGGCGCGCGCCATCCCGTCGACAAGCCCCACGTCGAGCCGCCGGCCGGTGTCCGCGCCGGCGAGGGTCACGCAGCCGCCCGGCGCGGTGAAGAACACCGCCGTGCCGAGCACCTCGTCCCCCTTGGTGGCGGCGTAGGCGAAGGAACCGTTCTCCGGCGCGCCGAAGCTGTCGCAGATGCGCGCGGCGAGGCGCGGGTCTGTCACGCGTTTGATCAGAAACATCCCGTTACTCCTTGTAATAAATTCCGCAAATTATACAGAAGGGTTTTCCATCATTTCTTTGAGACGGCGTTGCGCAGAGCAATCAGCTCGCTGGGCTTGAGCTCCCGCCACTGGCCGGGCTGGAGCATCCCCAATTTCAGCGGCCCGACGCTTGTCCGCTTGAGGCGCGCCACCTCGAGCCCCACCGCCTCGCACATGCGGCGCACCTGCCGGTTGCGGCCCTCCTGGATGGTGATCTGCAAGACCGCGCGGCCCTCCGCCTTGTCGAGCACGAGCACGGTGGCCGGCAGGGTCCTCTTCCCGTCGAGCAGCACCCCCGCGCCCATCTGCGCGGCCTGCTCGTCGGTGATGCCGGGGCGCACCGTCACGCGGTAGGTCTTGGTGATGTGGTTGGAGGGGTGCATGACCATGTTGGCGAAGGCGCCGTCGTTGGTCATCAAAAGCAGGCCCTCGCTGTTCCGGTCGAGCCGCCCGACGGGATACACCCTGGCGGGCGCGTCCTCCACGAGGTCGGTCACGCACCGGCGGCCCATCTCGTCCGCCGTCGTCGTCACGAAGCCGCGCGGCTTATGCAGCATGATGTAGACGTTGTGCTTCTTCCTCTGGAGCGCCACCTTGACCCCGTCGATCGCGATCACGTCGCGCGCCGGGTTCACCGGGTTGCCCGGCACCGCCGGGCGCCCGTTTACCGTGACGCGCCCCTGCCTGATCGCCTCCTCCGCCTTGCGGCGGGAGAGGATGCCGTTGTCCGACAGCACCTTCTGGATGCGGATTCCCGTTACCTTTGCCATATCCTAACCTGTCTTTCTATCCGTTTCAGTCGTCCCCGCCCCGTCCGAGCCAGCCGAACAGCCGGCTCCAGAGGGAGGGCTTCGTTTCCTCTGCGTCCACGTCCCGCGCGGCGGTCAGCGCCGCCTCGGCCAGCGGCTGGCCGTCGCAGGAAAATTTCACGCTCCCGACCACCTGCCCGCGCCTCACCGGAGCGTAGAGGAAGGGCGCGGCGGTCACCGCGACGTCGACCCGCTCGCCGTCCATCAGCGCGACGGGGCCGGGCTCGTCGAAAACCGCCGCGACCGCGTCCCGCTCCCCGCCCGTCACGGGGATCTCCACCTCCGGCACGAGCCCGCCGACCTCCTCCGGCCGCAGCAGGCCGAAATAGCGGTCGTAGAGCTTTTTATGCTCGTTCCAGTCGTCGGGGCAGGAGAGCGTCACAACGATCAGCCGCACCCCCTCCCGATCGGCGCAGGAGACGAGGCAGCGCCCCGCCGAATCGGTGAAGCCGGTCTTGACGCCGACCGTGCCCGGGTAGCTTTTGAGCAGCCGGTTGTGGTTTTGCAGCCACCGGTCGTAGGGGGGATTCCCATACTGGATCTTCGCGCTCGGCTTCGCGCAGATCTCCGCGAAGAGGGGGTTCTCCAGCGCCTCCCGCGCAAGCAGCGCCATGTCGTAGGCGGAGGAGTAGTGCTCCGGGTCGTCGAGCCCCGACGGGGTGACGAAATGGCTGTCCTCCATGCCGATCTCGGCGGCGCGCTCGTTCATCATCTCCGCGAACCGCTCCTTGCTGCCCGCGATGCGCACGGCGGCGGCTCCCGCCGCGTCGTTGCCCGACGGCAGCAGCATCCCGTAGGCGAGCGCGCGCAGCGTCGCCTGGTCCCCCTCGCGCAGCCCCATCGACGACCCCTCCACACGGATGGCGGCGGTGTCGACGGTGAACCACTCGTCGATCCCGTCCTGCTCGAGCGCGAGCAGCGCCGACAGGATCTTGGTGGTCGAGGCCATCGGCAGGCGCGTGTTCGCGTTCTTCGCGAAGAGCACCCGGCCGCTCGCCGCGTCCATCACGAGCGCGGCCTTCGCCTTGGTCTCGACCCCCAGCGTGTCGGGGATCGACCGCGCCGCCGCGGGCCGCTCCTCCAAGGCCGCCGCCTCGGTCATCCGCACCCCGCACAGCAGAAGCAAAAACGCGATCAGCAGCGCGATCCCCTTTTTCAGCATCTTCCTCACCCGCACCCTCGTTATCATTCGATACAGGTCATTTTATGCGGGATTTTCCGGGCGCATTACAGGTCGATGTGGATTTCCGTCCCGGCCTGCGGGTCGTCCCCGGCGGTTTTCGCTTCCCTGGCGGGCTTCTCCTTCTTCTGGAAGAGCGCGCCCAGCTTGTCGATCACCTCGGGCGCCATCGACACCACCCGGTCGGCGGTCGTCTTGTTGTCGTTCATTTGCAGGAGGTCGACCCTGCCGTCCTTGATGACGAGGAAGGCCAGCGGCTGCACCGAGACGCCGCCGCCCGCGCCGCCGCCGAAGAGCTCCGGCTGCTTGGACGAGGGGATGTCCGAGCCGCCCGACACGAAGCCGAAGCTGACCTTGGACACCGGGATGATGATGGTGCCGTCGGGGGCGGTGATCGCCTCGCCGATGATCGTGTCCGCATCGACGAGCGAACGCAGGTTTTGCAGCGAGCTGTCCATCAGCCCGTTGATCGGATGGCTGTTGTTTCCCATAGCGAAAAGACCTCCCTGTGATCTGTTAGTCTCCGGTTTTCCCCTGCGCGCCCTTCTCCGGGGCCGGGGGCTCCTGCGCATGTTTTCTCCTCATGGTTTTGACCAAAAACGCGCACCCTATGCGGATGGCCGCGCCGAGCGCCACGAGCGGCGTCAGCCGCGCGCGCGCGGCGAAGTCGACCTTCCCCTCCTCCGCCGTGAAATCCGGGCGGATCTGGATATCCGGCTTTTCAATGCGCAGGAAGCCGAGCGCGAGCGCATAGGCGGTGTAGACCACCGCGTTGACCCGGCCGTAGGCCATCGCCGTATCCGCGGCGTCCTCCCCCGCCACCACCATATAGAGGCGGATCCGGTAGAAGACGAAATTCCGGACGAGCATCCCCGCCCCGCCCCGGAGGGAGGAGAGCAGATCGACGACCACCCCGAGCAGCTCGGAAAATTCCAGCGGCTTTTTGGCGGCCTTGGGCTTTTCCTCCCGCGGCTTGGGGGGCTTTTTCCGTTTGGCGCCGCGCTCCTTGGGCTCCTTCGTCAGGTCGATGGTGAAAAAGAGCCAGCGCAGGTACGCTTCGGGCGGCTCCCCCGTGCGGTAGGCCGCCGTGAATGAAACGGGGATGCAGAGCAGCAGCAGGACCGCCGCGAGCACGCCCGCGATGGAAAGCCCCACGACCGCCGCCATATCCTCCGCCTCCCTTTCTTGTTATGCGTCGTCGCCGGCGAGCTCGAGCTCCCCGAAGGCGACCTGCCCCTCGAGCACGTCGTCGGGCACCGGGAGCGCCTCCTCCTCCCCCGAGGGGACGGTGGGCAGCTCGTCGAGGCTCGACAGCCCGAAGCAGCGCAGGAAATTGGCCGTCGTGCGGTAGGCGATCGGCCGGCCGGGCAGCTCCAGCCGCCCCGCCTCCTCGACAAGCGCCTTGTCGATCAGCGAGTTGACCACCCCCGAGCTTTCGACGCCGCGCACCTGTTCGATGAACGCGCGGGTGACCGGCTGGTTGTAGGCGATGACCGCCAGCACCTCCAGCGCCGCCTGCGTAAGCGGGATGTTGCGCCGCAGCTCGAGCGCCTCCCGGATGACGGGGGCGAATTCCGCCCGCGTCGCAAGCTGAAGCCTGTCCCCCAGCCGCAGCAGCTCGAAGGGCATCCCCGCGTCGTCGAGCTCCCCGCGCAGGCCGGGCAGCAGGCGTTCGACCGTCTCCTCGTCGGCGCCGACCGCCTGCGCGACGCGGGAGAGCTCCACTGCGTCGCCCCCCGCGAAGAGGATGGCAAGAATCTGTTTTTGAATGAGGTCGATCATGTGACGGCTCCGTTCCGCCGCGTCCGCGGCAGCGTTAGTCTAGACCGCCGGAGGTTCCCCCTCCGGCGCGCGGCGCTCCTGCTTCGACCGGTCGAAGCGCACCTCGTCCCCCTCCACCGTGATTCTGCGCGCCTTCACCAGCTCGAGCACCGCGAGAAAGGTCGCGACCAGCTCGCTGCGGTCGCCGCTCGACGTGAAAAGGCTCTCGTAGGAGGCGCGTCCGCTGCGGTAGAGGGATTTCAAAATGTGGATGATGCGGCTTCCGACCGACACCACCCGCCGGGACACGATGCCCGAAAACGCCTGCGCCGGGGGCGGCAGCCTCCGGCGGCCGCGTCCGGCCGCGTCCTGGTAGGCGGCGTAGAGCTCGTCCGCCCGATGGGTGAGGCGGTAGGTGTTGTCCGCCTCGATTTTCACCGGCGCGCGTACAAATTGCAGATACATCCTGTTGCGCGCCCCGAGCTGGGCCGCCACCTGCCTGCACACCTGGTATTCGAGCAGCTCGCCCTGGAGCTCGGTTTTGAGCTGGAGCCCCTCCTCCTCGTGCCGCGGCAGCAGCATGACCGTCTTGATGTAGACGAGCCGGGAGGCCATCTCGAGGAACTCGCTGGCGACCTCGAGGTCCTGTTCCTCCAGCGAGCGGATATAGGTCAGATACTGCTCGAGCAGGGCGGAAATCTCGATGTCGCAGATGTCCAGCTTGTGCTTTTGGATGAGGAAGAGCAAAAGGTCGAGCGGGCCTTCAAACTCCTCCGTTTTAAACAGCAGTTTTTCCATCGTCATACGTAAAGCAGTTCGGGTGTCCGGGTGATCAGGGCGAAGAACCGGAGGATCCAGCGGGTCAGCCAGCCCATCGGGACGCTCAGCACGCCCATGAAGACCGCCACCAGCACGACGATGTAGATGACCTGCTGGTACCGTGCGATCCGCGCTTCCCACTTGGCCGGGATAAAATAGGCCAGGATGCGGTAGCCGTCGAGCGGCGGGACGGGCAGAAGGTTGAAGATCGCCAGCGACACGTTGATCGTGACCATCATGAGCAGGATATAGCTGACGATCACGGCGGCGTCCGTCTGGCCCGCGTAACCGAGCGCGAGCACCGCCAATTTATTGACGAGCAGCAGCGCGAGCCCCAGCAGCAGGTTGGACACCGGACCCGCCAGGGCGGTGACGGCCATGCCGCCCCGCATCGTGATTTTACGGGTGAAATTGCGGGGGTTGACGGGGGTGGGCTTTGCCCAGCCGTACCGCTGGGTGAGCAGCAGCATGACCGAACCGATCGGGTCGAGATGCGCGAGCGGATTGAGGTTCAGCCGTCCCTGCAGGCTCGCGGTGTCGTCCCCCAGCTTATAGGCCGCCCACGCGTGGGCGCACTCATGCACCGGCATCGAGGTCATCAGCACGATCAGCGTGACGATAAAGCTTTGCATGTCCCAGTTCAGCATGGCGTTCTCCCGTCGAAAATGTGGCGGCGCTTTGCGTCAAACGCCGCGTCCGCTCGTTTATTATACCTGTTCCAGGGTGGAAATACAAGCGGATTTGCCGGTAATTCCCTTTTCATGCCTTTTCCCCGAAAATTTTGCGAAAAACCACTTGCATTTAAAGGCCGAATCTGGTAGAATACTAACGTTGACCTACAATACAGGTGTAAAATCTTTCTTATGATAGAGGAGGTGCAGAACATGGCAAAATGCGATATCTGCGGTAAAGGTGTTACTTTCGGAATCAAGGTTTCTCATTCGCACAGGCGTTCCAACCGCGCTTGGAAACCCAATGTCCAGCGTGTCAAGGCGATCGTCGACGGAACTCCCCGCCACATCTATGCCTGCACCCGCTGCCTGCGTTCCGATAAGATTCAGCGCGCGCTGTAATCCTTCGACCACGCAAAAGCAAAAGCCTCCGCTATGCGGGGGCTTTTTTGTTTCTGCCGCTCAGCGAGCGGCGCAGCTTGCCGAGTCCCACCCCGGGGTGGGCTTGGATTTGCCGCACATCGAGCGGCGCAGTTTGTCGGTAGTCGACCGACAGCGAGTTCCTTTCTTGCTTGCCCAAGAAAGGAACCAAAGAAGGGCACGAGGGGCTTCGCCCCTGCGACCCCCGCGCCGCCTCCGGTTGGCCTGCGGCCAAAGTCGGCGGCGCCCTGCCACGGATGAACGGACGGGTGTGCAGCATCCCGCCAGCCGCCGCGCCGCGGGCGCAATGCCTCTGCCGGCGAGCCCCCGGAACCGTGCCCGAAATGCTTTCGGGGAGATGCGACGGCAAAAACGCAAAGGAGCGCCGCCCGGTGGGCGGCGCTCCTTTGTGGCTGAGCCTTCTGTTCCTCTGTTGGGTGCGCCCGCAACCTGAATTGAGCCCTCAGCTGGTGTACCCGTGGGGTGTGGCGGTAGTTCGCGGGTCATGGCAAGGTACTCCCGGGGGTTTCTCAAGGGGACTGGCGGAAGTCCCCTTGAGCGCCCTTCTTCCGCCGACTTCTTGGGCGCGCAAGAAGTCGGCCCGCCCGCCGGGGCGGGTCCCGGCGATCTATGCCGCCGCAGGCGGCTCCCTTAAAGCGCCCCGGAGGGGCGCGAAAAAAGCCCCACCGGGCGCAACGCGGCAAATCAAAGAAACCTCTCAGCGGCTGAGCAGCCAGATGACCTCCGACTCGTGGCGTTTGGGGCGGTCCATGAGGTTGCGGATCGCCTCGTCGGGGCTGCGGCCCTCATAGAGCACCGCGTACACCTGCTCGATGATCGGCATCTCGACGCCCCGCTTGCGGGAGAGCTCGTAGGCGCATTTGGTGGCGGTATAGCCCTCGACGGTCATGCCGACCTCGTCGATCGCCTGCCGCGCGGTGCGGCCCTTGCCGATCAGGATGCCGGCGCGGCGGTTGCGGGAGTGCATCGAGGTGCAGGTGACGATCAGGTCGCCCATGCCGGAGAGCCCGGCGAACGTCTCGGTCGAGGCGCCCATCGCCACGCCGAGGCGGGCGATCTCGGTGAGCCCGCGGGTCATGAGGGCGGCCTTGGCGTTGTCGCCGAGCCCCAGCCCGTCGCAGGCGCCCGAGGCGAGCGCGATCACGTTTTTGAGCGCGCCGCCCAGCTCCACGCCGGTGACATCGTCGTTGACATAGATGCGCAGGGTGGGGTTCATCAGCGTGTCCTGCACGAACTCCGCGGCGGCGCGGCTGCGGGAGGCGGCCACGACCGTCGTGGGCACGCCGCGCGCGACCTCCTCCGCGTGGGAGGGGCCGGAGATCATGACGACGCTGTTCTGCGGCAGTTCCTCCGCGATGACGACCGACAGCGACTTGAGCGACTCCTGCTCAAAGCCCTTGGCCACGCAGGAGACGACCGCCTCGGGGGAGAGGATCCCCTTTACCGAGGCGCAGACGCCGCGTACGGCGAAGGAAGGGGTCGCGACAATGACCAGGTCGGCGTCCGAATGCGCGGGAAGCTGCCAGGTCATCGCGACCGATTCGGGAATGATCACGCCGGGCAGCAGCTTTTTATGCTCCCGTGCTGCGGAGAGGGTCTCGATCTCCTGCTGGAACGGGGAGTAGAGGGTGACCCGGTGCCCGCACTTGTCGCACAGGACGGCGAGCGCGGTCCCGAAGCCGCCCGCCCCGAGGATGAGGATGTTTGCCATGGCGGTTCCTCCTTATACACGTTGCGCGGGGCGGCCGGAAGGTCAGCCCTGCTTGTTTTTATCCTGTCCGAAACGGTATTCGGTGCCGTTCAGGAGGCGTTTGATGTTCTCGCGGTGCATAAACGCACCCAGCCCGCTGAGCAGCAGCGCGAAGAGCAGGTCGAAGCCGAAGGGCCTGCCGGTGAAATGGTCGACGGCCACCGTGAAGATGGGGAAAAGCACATAGCCGATGATCACGGTGAGGGAGACGATCTTGACGATGAAGACCACCGGGACGAGCAGCACCACCAGCAGCAGGAAGACCTTCCAGTTGAGCATGAGCACGACGCCCAGGCTGGTGAGCACCCCCTTGCCCCCCTTGAAGCCGAAGTAGAGGGGGAAGAGGTGGCCGAGCAGCGCGAAGAAGCCCGCTATGTACCCGCCGTCGACGGCGGTGACCCCCAGCAGCAGGAAGATGATCCGGCCGAGGGCGACGGCCACCACCCCTTTCCCGAAGTCCCCGACGGCGGTCAGGGCGGCCATCTTCTTGCCGTAGTTGCGCAGGATGTTGGTCATGCCCGCGTTGCCGCTGCCGTGATTGCGCACGTCGTCCTGCGCGCCGATGCGGGAGACGATCACCGCGAAACTCACGCTGCCGATCAGGTAGGCGGCCAGCGCAGCCGCGCCCGCGGCGATCCAGAAGCCGGGAGTAAACGTATTCATTCCATCACACCCTCATAGCGTTATTTGCCGGGTCATTTCTTGCCGTCGTCCCGCTCGCGCACCACGATGCGCACCGGAGTTCCCTCCATCCCGAAGGTGGAACGGATCTGGTTTTCGAGGTAGCGCTGGTAGGAGAAGTGGAAGAGCTCCTTGTCGTTGCAGAAGAAGACGAAGGTCGGCGGCCGGGTGGAGGCCTGTGTGCAGAAATAGATACGCAGCCGCTTGCCCTTGTCGGTGGGGGGCTGCACCCGCGCCGTCGCGTAGGAGAGCATGTCGTTGAGCCGCCCGGTCGGGACGCGCATCGCGTTCTGGGCGTTGACGAAATTGATCAGCTCGTAGAGCTTGTCGATCCGCTGGCCCGTCTTGGCGGAGATGAAGATGAAGGGCACGTAGGACATGAAGGAGAAGTCGTTCTCGAGCTTTTTGCGGTACTCCTGCATCGTGCGGCCGTCCTTGTCGACGGCGTCCCACTTGTTGACCGCCACGATGCAGCCCTTGCCCTGCTCGTGCGCGTAGCCGGCAACCTTGCTGTCCTGCTCGGTGAAGCCGACCGTCGCGTCGAGCATGATGACGCACACGTCGCTGCGGTCGACCGCCATGTAGGCGCGCAACACGCTGTACCGCTCGATCTCCTCGTCGACCTTCGATTTGCGGCGGATGCCCGCCGTGTCGATGAAGACGTATTTGCCGAACTCGTTTTCCACGACCGTGTCGGTCGCGTCGCGGGTGGTGCCCGCCACGTCGGAGACGATCATCCGCTCCTCCCCGGCCACGCGGTTGATGAGGGAGGACTTGCCGACGTTCGGCTTGCCGATGACCGCCACGCGGACATATTCGGGATCGTAGGAGTCCTGCGCCTCGAAATCGATGTGCGAATAGCAGGCGTCGAGCAGGTCGCCGGTGCCGTGTCCGTGCACCGAGGACACCGCGATCGGGTCCCCGAGGCCGAGGTTGTAGAATTCATAGAACTCGGGCGGCGGCTCGCCGAGCCGGTCGGCCTTGTTGACCGCCAGCACCACCGGCTTGCCGCTCTTCTGGAGCATGACCGCCACGTCCTGGTCGTTCGCCGTCACGCCCGACTGGATATCCACCACGAGGATGATCACGTCGGCCGAATCGATCGCGAGCTGCGCCTGCCGGCGCATCTGCGAAAGGATCTGGTCGTCCGAATAGGGCTCGATGCCGCCGGTGTCCACCAGCATCACCGTTTTGCCGCGCCATTCGCACTCGTAATAGATGCGGTCGCGCGTCACGCCGGGCGTGTCCTGCACAATCGAGATGCGCGCGCCCGCCAGTTTATTGAAGAGGGTCGATTTCCCCACGTTGGGGCGGCCCACGATCGCAATCAGCGGTTTGGACATGCTATTCCTCCTTTGCCACGGAGACGCCCGCGCGGCCGGTCATGGCCGCGTAGAGCTCGTATCCGTCGTTGTCCACCGGCAGCACCGGCACGCCGAGCGCCTCTTCGAGCGCCTCGAGCGTCATGTCGTCCAGAAATTTGTCCCGCTCGTGCCGCAGCATCGCCGACGGCAGCAGCAACCGGTCGCCGAGCGCCTCCCCGCCGAGCTGTTCGGCGAGATCGACGCCTGTCACCAGCCCCGCGACGGTGATCTTTTCACCGAAAAAGCGGTTCTCGATCGCGCGCACCCGGATGTCGATGCCCGGGTAGCGGTCCATCACCCGCCGCGCCAGCGACGAGATGAGCGGGCAGGCCGCCTTGCCGGTGGCCACCGTGAAGGCGCCCTCCGCGGCCCCCTCCCCGTCGTCGTCCGAAAACGCGCCGGAAAACTCGTCCTCGAGCAGGGAGAGCAGTCCCACGCCGTTCTCGAGCTGCGCGAACTCGCCGTAGTAGCCCGCCTCCGGGATGGGGCGTCCCGCCAGCAGGAAAAACTCGTCGGACGGATAGGCCACCCGCTCGCCGTGCTCCTCCAGCATCCTTTGCTGGAACGCCTCGACGCGGTCGATCGTGTCGCCCGCCTCCGCCGCGGTGAAGGACCGCAGCTCCGCCAGACCCTCGCGGTATTTGGTCAGCCCCACCGGCACGCAGGCCACGCTCTGCACGCCCGGATATAGCTTGCCCAGATCGGCGAGCGTTTTTGCAAGCGCCTCCCCGTCGTTCCAGCCGGGGCAGAGCACGAGCTGGGTGTTGATGCGGATGCCCGCCTTCGCCAGCCGCTCGATGTAGCGCAGCGACCCGGCCGCGTTGGGGTTCTTCATCATCGCCACCCGCAGCGCGGGGTCGGTCGTGTGGACCGACACGTTCACGGGGGAGATGTGCATCTCTATGATACGGTCAATATCCGCATCCGTCAAGTTGGTGAGCGTGATATAGTTCCCGAAGAGGAAGGAAAGCCGGCTGTCGTCGTCCTTGAAGTAGAGGCTTTCGCGCATGCCGGGGGGCATCTGGTCGATGAAGCAGAAGACGCACTTGTTTTTGCAGGAGTGCTGTTTGTCCATCAGGTAGGTCTCGAAATCGAGGCCGATGTCGTCGTACTCCGCCTTTTTGATGCGCACCGAATAGGGCGCGCCTCCCCGCAGCAGCGAAAGCTCGAGCTGCCGGTCGGTCATGTAGAACCGGTAGTCGAGCACGTCGTTGATGGGGCGGCCGCCGATCGTGAGCAGCGTGTCGCCCGGGCGGACGCCCGCGCGCGCGGCGTGGGAACCGGGGGCGACGGTTTGGATGAGAACTGGCATAGGGGCGCTCCTCCTTCGGGAAACAAGAAAAAAGAGGTGGAAAACTTCCACCTCCGTCGCACATCGCTTTCGGCTCTTACGCCTCGACCTTGATTACTTCCCTGTCTTTGTAGTAACCGCAGTTGGGGCAAACCTTATGGGGAGCCTTCAGCTCGCCGCAATGGGTGCATTTCGAGAATGCGGGAGCATCCAGTTTCCAAACGTTGGAACGCCTCTTGTTTTTGCGCGCTTTTGAGGATTTTCTCTTTGGTACTGCCATCTTGTGGCACCCCCTTCAATCTGTTATGTTACCGGTACCCGCGCCTGTGAGCCGGAGCAGGCGCCGCTTTTGTTACAAAGCTAGTCCTTCAGCAGTTCCCGCAGTTTGTCCAGCCTGGGGTCCCGCTCGGTTCGGTCGCAGCCGCATTCCCCCTCGTTGAGGTTTGCGCCGCATTTGGGACAGAGCCCCCTGCAGTCGTCGCCGCACAGGATCGAGGTGGGGAGTTCGAGGAGAATATCGGAGGTCGCGAGCTCCGCCAAATCGAGCTTGCCGTCCGGTATTACTATATACTCATCGTTGTCCTCACGGTTCAGGGATAAAACCACCGTGTGCGAGAATTCCTGATGCCCGGGCCTGGTGAGCGGCGTAAGACACCGGTCGCACACCGTCTCGAGCACGAAATCCACCGTATAGCCGACGTCCACGATTCCCGCGCGGTTGCGCGCGATGCCGGCGATCCTGACAGGCTGGTGGAACAGCCCGCTTCCCCACCGCCTGACGTCCCCGAGATCCAGCGCTGCGGAAAACTCCTGCGTCTCGCCCGGGTTGTCGAACAGTTTGGAGAGATCGACCTTCATGCGTCACACTCCGTTCGGTCGCGTTTTCGGGGTTCGCATCTGCGGATTTGGGCGCAGTGCCCCCGCAAATGTCACGAAGATTATTATAACCGTTCCATCCGCGAATGTCAAGGGTGCGCGGACAAATTACAGGGCAATTTCCATGGTCTTCAGATCCGTTGCGACCGCGGCGTCGAAATCGAGCAGGTCGAGGATGTCGCGGCGCAGGTCGACCCCCGGCGCGATCTCGCAGATCTCAAGCCCCCGCTCCCCCAGGCGGAAGACGCACCTCTCGGTGACATAGAGCACCCGCTGGCCGGAGCGGCGGGCGTTGAGCGCCGAAAAACTCACGCTCTGCACCGCCTTGACAAACTTGCGCACCCGCCCTTCCCGCAGGATGCGCAGCTTCCCGTCCTCCACCGCGACCTCCAGGCCGCCCGCCGTGAAGTTGACGCAGAAGACGATCCGCCCGGTCGACTGGGTGATGTTCGCAAATCCCCCGATCCCCGCCGGGCGGCCGGGGAGCCGGTGGGCGTTGACGCTGCCGTCGCTGCCGACCTCGAAGCCGCCCATGAAGCAGATGTCCAGCCCGCCGCCGTCGTAGAAGTCGAACTGCTGGGAGGTGTCGGTGATGACGTCCGCGCCGATCGTCGCGCCGAAGGCGAGCCCCGGCGCGGGCAGTCCGCCGATGCCGCCCGATTCGACGGTGAGGGTCAGGGAGCCCAGCAGCCCGCGCCGCGCCGCGGCCGGGCCGACCGTCTCGGGGATGCCGATGCCGATATTGACCACGTCGCCCGCCCGCAGCTCCTTCGCGGCGCGTGCGCCGATGATCTCATGCGAGAGGTTTGCCGCCTGCTCTCCCCGCTTGCCCGACAGCCGCAGGCGGCCCATCCAGTAGTCCATATGGGTGGGCGGCACGTGGATGTCCCCCGAGAGGGATGGGTTGTAGTCGGTTTGGATGATCTGGTGCTGGTCGGGACAGACGACCACCGCGTCGACGAGCACCCCCGGCACGATGACGTTGCGCGGCCGGGTGAAGACGGGCGACAGGCTTTCGACCTGCACGATCACCCTGCCGCCGTTCGCCTTGGTCGCCTGCGCGAGCGAGAGGGCGTCGGCGGTGACGCACTCCTTGTCAAAGGTGATGTTGCCGTTGGGGTCCGCGGCCGTGCCGCGGATAAACGCCACGTCGAATTTGGGCGCGCGGTAGAAGAGCAGCTCCTCCCCGTCCACCTCGACCAGCTTCACCCAGGTCTCCTTGGACCGCTCGTTGAGGCCGGGCCCCTCGAGCCTCGGGTCGACAAAGAGATTGAGCCCCACCCGGGTATACACCCCCGGCTGCCGTCCCGCCGCTGCGCGCTGCATCTGCGCCATCACGCCGAGCGGCATGTTGTACCCCTCGATTTTGTTCTCGCTGATCATCCGCAGCGCCGCCGGCATACTCATGAAATGCCCCGCCACGATGCTTTTGACCGCGCCCGCCGCAATATACGGATCGGCGCACAGCCGCTCGTCCCATCCGCCGAAGCCGGACGCGCAGTAGAGGGTCAGGCCGTTCGGATGGCCGCTTTCGGCGTGGCGCGCGGCCAGCGCGTCCTGAAGGCGCGAGGGATTGGCCAGCGACAAAAATGCGTTGATGCCGATCGTGTCGCCGTCGCGCACAAGCGCGGCGGCCTCCTGCGGGGTCATGATCTGGAACATGGCGGGGCTCCCTTCCTGTTGTTACCGCTCCATTGTACCTGAACGGAGGCGCGGTTGCAACCTCTTTTCTTTTGCCGCTCCGTGAGCGGCAGGGATTGCCGCGCTGCGCCCGGCGGGGGCATTCTTAGGTTTACCGCTCAGTGAACGGTGTAGCTTGTCGGTGGCCGACCGACGGCGGTCTTGGATTTGCCGCTCGGAGAGCGGCGGAGCTGCCGGATCCCGCCCCGGGGTGGGCTTAGATTTACCGCTCAGTGAGCGGTGTGGTTTGCCGGGTCCCGCCCCGACTGTGGTTTGAGATTTTCCGCCCAGTGGGCGGAGGGACTTGTCGGTAGTCGACCGACGGCGAGTTCCTTTCTTGCTTGCCCAAGAAAGGAAGCAAAGAAGGGCACGAGGGGCTTAGGCGGCCTGCCCGGGCTGCGCCCGGAGCGCGCTACGCGCGACGGCCGCTCGCGGGCGCTCCGCCCCGCGGCCCCGGCTTGAGTCCGCTTCGCGGACCCGGCCCTGCGGGCCGGATTCTCTACAAGGATGGCCTGCGGCCAAATCCCTGCGACCCCCGCGCCGCCTCCGGTCGGCCTGCGGCCAAAGTCGGCGGCGCCCTGTCACGGATGAGCGAACAAGCCTACAGCATCCCGCCCGCCGCCGCGCCACGGGCGCAATGCCTCTGCCGGCGAGTCTCCGGAACCGTACCGGGGGTGCTTCCGGGGAGGCACGTCCGCTTTGCGTGGCGCGCAGCGCCCACGGGGAGGCGGAAAACTGCGCGGCTACGCCGCGCACGCGCGCAGAGCGCGCGAACGCCCGGAACGGGCGTTGTTTTCCGCC